>JAZOVT010000047.1:0-22445 GCA_045658845.1 Alistipes sp. | reverse complement strand
ATTCCTATGACTGACTTCGAGTGGTGGTCTGAGAATGAGGACATTGTTCGCGTTTCACAGGCTGGTGTTATTAAGGGTGTTGAGTTTGGTGTAACAAACGTTCACTACCGTCGTGGCCAGTATGAGATTGAGGCACAGGTTAACGTAGGTAAGTCATTCCCCAATAAGAAGGGTCAGCCTATCGTAGTATCAAAGGCGGCTCCTACAACTTGGATGTTCAACGCTTATGACCGTGGTGGAGAAGGTGGTGGTTATCACGACCTTTCAGGCCGTAACGGTGGTACTCCCGATACTGAGGGTTCTGGTAACATCGGTTACACAACTAACGGTGAGTGGTTGTGCTATACTATCGACGTTAAGGATGCTGGTACATACAAGTGTACTATGAAGGCTTCTTCAAGTTCTGCAGCAGGTACATTTGGTGGTGACTACCAGTGGTTCATTGACCAGCCTAACGTAGCAGAGGCTGCTTGTAGCCCTCGTTTCAAGTTGCAGTCTGGTGGTGCTTGGGGTGGTCCTTGGGTACCTGCTGAGACAGAGGTAACTTTGGAGGCAGGTGTTCAGCGCCTTATCTTCTATATGCACACAGGCTCACACAACTTGTGGGATATTACTCTCGAGTAATTTGAGTAATCCGAGTGTTAGAAAGAATTTACTTTCGCAGTAAATAATTTCGCGGGTCGTTCCTAAAGGGAGCGACCCTTTTTTTTGCATAATTGGATTTGCAGACTCCTCCGTCACTCCTTTCAGTCGTGCCACCTCCTCTACCTTAGAGGAGGAATTGATTATACTACAATAAAAAATGAAAACAAATAAAAATTCTCCCTCTAAGGCAAGAGGGAGTACCCGTAGGGAGAGGGAGTGTGTATGTAATTCAAAATTGAGATTGCCACGTCGCTACGCTCCTCGCAATGACAACTACCCTACAACTCTAAACAAAACATTCTGAAAAAAATCGAAAAAAAATGTAGTTTTTCGGCGTTTTGTGCGACTATAATATATAAAGGGATTGATTTTTCGAATTTATCACTAACTTTGCATAAACGTAGATTGCGAAAAAATCTAAAAAAACAATAAAAATATGGAAGAGAATAAAGTTAATGAGATTCAGGCTGAAGAGACTCAAAATCAGAACATTGAGCCCACTCCCGCCGAGCAGAACGTCGTAGAAGAGAACGCTGCAGAGAATACTACACCCGAGGCTGCACCCGCTCCCGCAGAAGAGGCCGCACCAGCAGAGAATGCGCCCGTAGCAGAGGCCGCGCCAGCAGCGCCTGCAGCAAAGCGCGTGGTAAAGAAAGCACCCGCGAAGGCTAAAAAGACATCGTTCGGCAAGATTTTCCTGGCGGCATTGTTGGCGGTAATCGTGGGTAGCGTGTTGTCGTTCTTCATTATGATTGGATTCTTCTCGAGTGTGTCGACACTTATGGCGCCCAAGGCTACAGCAGTGCCCGAGACTGCGATTTTGCACCTCGACTTTGCCGAGAGCATCGTTGACCTGCCATCGTCAAACCCGATGGATTCGTTTGACTTTATGTCGATGACGCAGAGTTCGTCAATCTCGCTCTACAGCGCATTGCAGGCATTGGACGCAGCAGCCAACGACGAGCGCATTAAGGGTATCTACATCAGTTTCAAGGGTACGGGTGGCGCATCGAATACCATTATCGAGGAGTTGCGCGATGCCATCACAGAGTTCAAGAAGTCGGGTAAGTGGGTTGTGGCCTACGACGAGAGTTTCTCGCAGGGCAAATATTACCTCTGCTCGGTAGCCGACAAGGTGTATATCCACCCCGAGGGCACTTTCGAGTGGATTGGTAACGCCGCACAGACAATGTTCTACAAGGGTTTGATTGACAAGTTGGGTGTCGATGTGCAGATTTTGCGCCCCACGGTATGTAAGTACAAGAGCGCCGTTGAGCCATTCTTCCTCACCGAGATGTCGGACGCAAACCGCGAGCAGATGCAACATATGGTGAATGGCATTTGGAGCGTGGTTACAGAGGCTGTGTCGGCATCACGCAACATAAGCGTCGAGGAGTTGAACAAGTTGGCTGACGAGTTGGCGGTGGTATTGCCGAGCGAGGCCGTTGAGCACAAATTTGTCGATGGAATGAAGTACTCTGACGAGTTGATGGATATGTTCAAGAACGAGTACGGCATCGAGAAGCCCGAGATGGTATCACTCGGCGACTATGTTGCAACGCTTACTCCCGATATGGACAAACTCGATGCTCCGAAGGTGGCAATCGTATATGCACAGGGTGAGGTACTCGATGGCGAGGGTCCCGAGAACCAAATCTATGGCCACTCTGTAGCGAAGAAGATTCGCAACGTTGCCGGAGATGACGATGTGAAGGCTGTCGTACTCCGCGTGAACTCACCAGGCGGTAGCGCATTGGCTGCCGACATCGTATGGCGCGAGGTGAAGTTGTTGCAGGAGAAGAAGCCCGTAATCGTGTCAATGGGTGACTACGCCGCAAGTGGCGGTTACTACATCTCGGCTCCTGCCGATGCTATCGTGGCAGACAAACTGACGCTCACAGGCTCAATCGGAGTGTTCGGTATGATACCGAGTTTCGGCGATGCATTGAAAGATAAGTTAGGTGTGACGATTGACGGCGTGCAGACCAACAAATATGCTGGTATGGGCAACGGCTTTACTCCGCTCAAGGAGGGTGAGTATCAGGCATTGATGCGCAGTGTGGATAGAGTATATGAGCGTTTCACGACACTCGTAGCCGAGGGCCGTAACTTGCCCATTGAGAAGGTGTTGGAGTTGGCCGAGGGCCGTGTATGGAGCGGTGTGGAGGCACAGGCTAATGGCTTGGCCGACACTAACGGAGGCTTGAAGGCCGCTATCGCTATCGCTATCGACAAGGCAGAGTTGGGCGACAACTACCAGATTGAGGAGGTGAAGGCTCCCGCCGAGGGCTTTATGGCCGTTTTGGAGTCACTCAACGTGAAAGCACGCCAGCAGATGACAGCACGCTCGGAGTTGGGCCGTATGTACAGCGAGTACAGCCGCTTGGAGCGCCTATTGGGCGGCGGCAAGGGTGTGTATGCATTCTGCCCATATATTTATATGAATGAGTAGCAAAAATCGTTATAACAATGAAAATCAGTCGTCAAACTTCCGCTTGGCGACTGATTTTTTATGGGCAAAGTTTGGTTTTGTGCCGAATATACCCTATCTTTGTCGCCGATTCAGGCATAATGGGAGCCGCCGAAGGTGTTTGAGGCGGGTTGAGTAATGCCGCAGGTAATAACATTAATATTTTATAAAATTATGAAAACACTTCAGATTAGCGCAACAAAGCGTGAGGGCTTCGGTAAGAAGTCAGCAAAGGCTTACCGTCGTGAGGGTCTTATCCCTTGTGTAATTTATGGCGGTGGCGAGGAGGTAGCATTCAACGTTGACACTAAGTCAGTTAAGCCTCTTATCTATTCACCCAACTCTTACATCGTTGAGATTGAAATCGACGGTAAGGTAGAGAAGGCTGTAATGCGCGAGGTACAGTTCCACCCCGTTCGTGAGCAGATTCTCCACATCGACTTCTACCGTGTACAGGAGGGCAAGCCCGTTGCTATCGCTATCCCCGTACGTTTGACAGGTACTGCCGAGGGTGTTAAGGTCGGTGGTAAGTTGGCTTTGTCAGCTCGTAAATTGGTTGTTAAGGCTATGGTTGACCAGTTGCCCGACGAAATCGTTGTTGACGTTACTCCTTTGAAGGTTGGTCAGACAATCTTCGTTGGTGACCTCCAGTTCGAGAATCTTCAGTTCGTAACTCCCGCTACTACTGCCGTTTGCGCCGTTCGCGTAACTCGTGCAACTCGTGCAGCTCAGCAGTAAAAAAGTTAGCGAATGAAATACCTCGTTGTAGGATTGGGTAACATCGGCGCCGAGTACGCCGACACCCGTCACAACATAGGATTCAGAGTGTTGGATGCCTTAGCCGAGGCATCCAACGTCTCTTTTATGGCAGGACGTTACGGCTCGACCACCACGCTGCGTCACAAGGGCCGACAGATTATCCTGCTCAAGCCCTCGACGTATATGAATCTCTCGGGCAAGGCGGTACGTTACTGGATGGAGCAGGAGAAGATTCCCATCGAGAACATCCTGATTATCTCGGACGATATATCGTTGCCTTTCGGACAGTTGCGTATGCGTAAGAAGGGCAGCGCGGGCGGTCACAACGGCCTGAAGAACATCACAGAGTTGTTGGGCCGAGAGGATTATGCCCGTATGCGTTTCGGCATAGGCGGCGACTTTGCCCGCGGACAGCAGATAGATTATGTCCTGGGCGAGTGGAACGACGAGGAGCGCAAGGCAATGCCCGACAGACTCAAGATATTTGGCGATGCGATACTCTCGTTTGCGACGGCAGGTGCTGACCTCACGATGAACACATTCAACAAGAAATAGTTGTTATAGCCACCATTCGAAAAGACTCGATGGTGGCTGTTTTTTTGGCGAAGGGGCACAAGAGATGAAAAAAATCGGGAGATGTTAATCTCTTAAATGAAAAAACATTAACTTTGTGCTTAAACGATTTATAAACTAAGCCTATCTCACTTATGGCAACTATCAGACTCACAAAGGAATTTACATTCGAAGCAGCACATTTTCTGGAGGGTTACGACGGCGCTTGTCGCCACATTCACGGCCACTCCTACCGTCTGTTCGTCACAATCAAGGGCGAGCCTTCGGCCGACGAATACGACCCCAAGCAGGGTATGGTTATGGACTTCGGACTGCTCAAACGTATTGTGGGTGAGCAGATTATCTCGCAGTTCGACCACGCATTCATCGTACGCCGCACCGACTATGGCGAGCAACTTTGTGAACTGCTGGGGGATGGCGATAACAACATCGTGATGGTGGATTACCAACCGACGTGCGAAAATATGCTCTCGGACTTTGCCGAGCGATTGCTGGAGAGTCTGCCCGACGAGGTGGAACTCTACTCGCTGCGTCTGCACGAGACAGCATCGTCGTATGCAGAGTGGTTTGCCGCCGACAATTTATAATACAACTCACTGACTATCACCGATGAAACGCCTTTTCCTTATCGACGCCTATGCGCTCGTATTCAAATACTACTACGCCTTTATGGGGCGCCCGATGCGTAACCGCCACGGAATGAACACCTCGATTTTGTTTGGTTTCACAAAATTCCTGCGCGACATACAGAAGCGTGAATCACCCGATTTGTTGGGTGTGGCTCTCGACCCCAAAGGCGGCTCATTCCGCAATAACCTCTTCGCCGATTATAAGGCTAACCGCCCCGAGACACCCGAAGATATCATTGCGTCGGTACCCTACTTGTGCCGTCTGCTACACGCTATGCGCATACCCGTATTCGAAATTGAGGGTTACGAGGCCGATGATGTGATTGGCACATTGGCATTTCGTGCATCGGAGGCTGGCTATGAGGTGTTTATGGTGACGCCCGACAAGGATTACGGGCAGTTGGTAGGCCCTAACCGCCACCTCTACAAGCAGAAAGGCGACGGCATAGAGATTGTGCGAAAGGAGGATATTTGTCAGAAATATGGCATCTCGGACCCGCTGCTGGTACGCGATATTTTGGCTATCTGGGGCGATGCATCGGATAACATTCCTGGTGTGCCGGGCATCGGCGAGAAGGGTGCCTGCAAATTGGTCGGAGAGTGGGGCGAGTGCGAGAACATCCTATCCAATGTCGCTAACATCAAGGGCAAGCAGGGCGAGAAGATAGCATCGTGGGGCGACAATCTGCTTTTGGCAAAGCGATTGACAACTATCTGCACCGATGTACCCGTCGAGTTCCGCCCCGACGATTTGGAGATTTGCCCGCCCAACATCGACGAACTGCGAGCATTATATGCCGAGTTGGATTTCACATCGTTCCTGCGCGACATCCACAACCTCGCGCCAGCAGAGCCGACCGATGTTCCACAACAGGCACCACAACGCCAACTTACCGAGATGGCACAGGCCAAATCGGCACTCAAGAAACAACAATCGCTGGCAGGTCAGGGCGACTTGTTTGCCGATATGTTTGCGGCACCCGCAACCTCCACACCTGCGCCTACAACGCCTACCGTAGAGGCAACACCTGCTCCCACGGCATCGGATACGACTGCGGTCGAAGACAATGCAGAAGATATTGTAGCAGAGGAGTTTAAGACGGCTACGACCACTCCTCACACCTATCATTTGATAACAGAGGCTGCGGAGTTGCAGGCCCTGACAGAGAGATTGATGAGTGTCGATGAATTTTGCTTCGATACCGAGACTACGGGTTTCGACATCTATTCGGACCGCATCGTCGGTTTGTCGCTCGCCATCGAGCCGCACGAGGCGTGGTACATATCGTTCACGCCCGAAAATACGGCAACCTTTGCCGATATTGTGCGCCCGCTTTTCGAGGCAGAGAGCATCACAAAGGTGGCGCAGAATATGAAGTTCGACATAATGGTGCTGGCACGTCTGGGCATCGAGGTCAAGGGGCGAAAAATCGACACTATGATTCTGCACTACCTGATTGATGCCGAGTCACGCCACAATATGAATTACCTGGCCGAGCGTTATCTGCACTACTCACCCATAGCCATCGAGACACTCATTGGACGCGGTGCGCGACAACTCACAATGGACCAGGTCAACATTATGAGTGTCAAGGAGTATGCCGCCGAAGATGCCGACATCACACTGCAACTCAAGCACTTGCTTTGGGCCGAAATCGAGAAGCAGGGGCTCAAGGAGTTATACGAGAGAATCGAAGAGCCGATGATTGAGGTGCTGGCCGATATGGAGATGCAGGGCGTGAGAATCGACCCCAAGCAGTTGGCCGACTATGCCGTAGAACTCAACAACGAGTTACAGCACTTGGAGAGCGAAATACGTCGCGAGGCCGACGAGCCTACGCTCAACGTAAACTCGGCACGCCAACTTGGCGAGGTACTCTTTGCCAAGATGCGCATCACCGACAAGCCCAAGATGACCAAAACACGACAATTCAGCACCGAAGAGGAGTACCTGCAAGGCTTTGCAGGCAAGCACCGAATTGTCGATATGATATTGCAGTATCGAGGCGTGAAGAAGTTGCTTTCGACCTACGTCGAGGCTCTGCCACTACTGATAAATCCCGCAACGGGCCGCATACATACATCGTTCAATCAGGCAGTTACGGCTACGGGGCGATTATCATCGACCAACCCCAACCTGCAAAACATACCCGTACGCGACCAGATGGGCCGCCGCATACGCGAGGCATTCATACCGCGTGACGAGAATCACTTGCTGCTCTCGGCCGACTACTCGCAGGTGGAGTTGCGACTGATGGCGCACCTGAGCGGTGACCCCTCGCTTATTGAGGCATTCCGTCAGGGTGAGGACATCCACTCGGCTACGGCCGCCAAACTCTTCCACAAGACTACCGAGGAGGTTACATCCGAGGAGCGTCGCCGAGCAAAGACGGCGAATTTTGGTATAATTTATGGAATCTCGGCATTCGGCTTGAGCCAGCGTCTGGACATCCCACGCAAGGAGGCCAAAGAGATTATCGAGGGCTACTTCGCATCATACCCCAAGGTGAAGGAGTATATGGATAGTGCCATTACGGATGCGCGAGAGAGAGGTTACGTCGAGACTGTATTTGGTCGCCGCCGCTATCTGCGCGACATTGCCTCACGCAACGCCGTAGCACGCGGCGTGGCCGAGCGCAACGCCATAAATGCCCCGATTCAGGGTAGTGCCGCCGACATAATGAAGATAGCGATGATAGAGATTCACCGCCGCTTCCAGCAGGAGGGCATACGCTCGAAGATGATACTTCAGGTGCACGACGAGGTCATCGTCGATATGCTGAAGGAGGAGCAGGAGCGAGTGGTCGAAATCGTCAAGGAGGCTATGGAATCGGCCGCACAGTTAAGCGTACCGCTAATCTCCGATGCGGGCATTGGCACGAATTGGCTGGAGGCGCATTAGCCCGAGCAGACGTGCGGGACCTGAAAATAGGGGTGTTTTAGGGTGTATATTGGATAATTTTAGACATTTTTTCACTATTTTAGCCAAATTTCGCCCAACGCATATTCCACTTTTATGGGAGATTAAACCGCTATCAATCAACGATAAAGATTTTAGAAAATCTATATTGCACGGTCAGTAATAACTGAAAACATTAGAAGAGAGCACTTTTTTTATTATATTTGCATAAAGAAACTTTTTGAGCGAAGGTTTTGATTAAAAAGGCTCTCAAAGTGGCAACTACCGACCAAAAGAGTTGCCAAAGAGCACAATAATAAGTAAAAACGATACGTTTTAACAAAAAAGGTAGTGTTTAACCATTGAAAAAATGTGCGCTATGAAGAATCTACAGAAAATATTGCTCGCGGCCCTGATAGCGGTTGTGGCAAGCGGATGTACATCGGCTTACTTCTCACAGGTAAGCACATACGACGACCTTTATGCAACGCACGATGTAAAGGCTATTGCCGAGCGTCAGAAGGCTGAAGCCGAGGTACGCAAAGCCGAGGCAGAGGCGGCAAAGGCCGAAGCAGAGGCACTGATAGCACAACGCAAAGCCGAGGCTATGAATAATGAAAATAGCGTCGCAGCGCTTGTTGCGGCTATCAATGCAACTATGCAATCCAACCAATCGGCGGTACAAGTTAAGATTGCTGACGATGGTCTGCTCATCACCGACGATAAGGTGCCGACGCTGGAGGATAGTTATGTGGCAAACTCTTACGAGAGCGCCTATGCGCGTCGTTTGAAGGGATTCTCATCGCCCACATATCGTATGCCTTCGAGTTATTTCAACCTGCGTTACAACCCTTCGCTTTCGGTAGTGACGGCTTATGACCCTGCGCTTTACAATATTATGGTGTCGGGCGACGAGGTTTGGGTTGAGCCTAAATACATCACTTCGATGTTCGGTACTTGGGGCGCAATCAACGCTACGATAGCATTCTCGTCACCCTGGTATTACGGCTGGCGCAGTTGGGGTGCTTTCGACCCCTGGTACTACCGTTCATTCCGCTCGTGCTGGGGATTCCCCCGTTACTCGTGGTGGGATTGGAATTGGCATATGTGCTATGCTGACCCCGACGTATATCGCTGGACAGGCTCACTCGGTTGGTGGGGCTGGGGAGGTATGTACTGCCCCTCATACTACCACTGGGGATGGCACTACCCGCAGTATCACGGCCATTGGACAGGCCATTGGGGCAACCTACACGTCCACTACGGTTGGGGTGGAGGCTGGGCTCCTGCATATCCTCGCCCTCACGCACCTCGCTTGGGCCAGGGACCTAACCCCAATTACGACAGAGGCGGTAGCATCTACGGCTCACGCAACCAGAATACAGGTCAGGGCGGACGTAACAACAATGGAGCGATAGTAAATCGTGGCTCATCGCACTCTACACCCTACCGTTCACCGAACAACGGCACAACCTACGGAAATGGCACACGCGGCAATAGCGCTACGGCGGCCATCCAGCAACAACGTGCAGCCGAGGCATCACGCGCGGCATCGGTAGGACGTGGTACATCACGCTCTACGGGACGTGGCAGTTACGGAGGTAGCAACTACTCTTCGTCATCGTCGTCATCGAGCCGTAACAACGTATCGATTAACCGTAGCAGTTCGTCGAGCAGCAGTTCTTCGTCATACAGCAGTGGCGGCTCATCATATAGCGGCAGCAGCGCATCATCGGGCGGTGGCTCACGCAGTGGTGGCGGCAGCACAGGCGGTGGCGGCGGCACAGGCTCACGCGGACGTTAAAGATTTAGTGACTTACACCTCTTCACTGCGCCCGAAAGCGTGGTGAGGAGGTTTTCTATAGATTGGGTTGGCACAGGAGTTGTCGGGCCTAATCACAAAAAAACAAACACAAACATCAATCAGACCTTACCACAGAAAGAGAGGTCACAACCGTGTGCAACAATGAAATTTTTAGTTAAGTTATCGCTTTTAGTAGCAATGAGCGCTGGTGCGCTTACCGCATCGGCTCAATATTATAAGATTGGCGGTATGATGATGGACCACGACGGAATGATGTCGTCGGATATGTTCTCACTCTCGCAGGTCAATTTCGGATTCGGCACAGCACGCTCGATGGCTATGGCTGGAGCATTCACCTCGCTCGGCGCCGATGCCTCGTCGATGGGTATCAACCCCGCAGGTTTGGGTATGTATCGCCACAACGAGATTACGCTCTCGCCCGTCATCAGCCTCACCTCGACACAGAATAACGCACAAAATTGGGGCAGTAACGAGCAGAGCCGCTTTGCAATGAGCAACTTTGCCGCTGTGATAAAACTCCAGGAGAGCGCATCGGGCGGCTTGGTATCGGCAAACTTCGCTATCGGTATGAACCGCATAGCCGACTTCAACTATCGTATGGGTTACACTGCGGAGAGTGCCCCATCGGCTTCGCCCTATCGCTCGATAAACGACGCCTTCATCCGTCAGTTGGGACAGGGCGGATTGTTCCCCAACTCACAAGGAATACTCAACTACGACTACGCCGACTCTTACTTCTGGGGCGGTGCGTTGGCATTCAACAACTACCTCATTGACGCCTACAAGGATGATTTGGGCGATTATTGGACATCGGCCGACCGCTTGGGCGCAAATGCTGGCATAGGACACACTGTCGAGGAGCAGAGCCGAGGCTCGATTAACGAGTTTGACTTTGCCTTCGGTTTTAACTTCAACAACAATCTCTATGTGGGTGCCACATTCGGAATACAGAGTGTTCGCCAGAAGCGTCAACTCTACTACGGAGAGGATTATATCTACAACGGTCAGACACCCGTCTATTCCGACGGTGAGCCCTTGGCCGCACCCGCCGAGTGGATGGATTATAACCAGGCCATCGAACTTAAGGGTGTAGGTGTAAACCTCAAGTTGGGTATGGTATATCGCCCTATCGAGTCGATACGTTTGGGCTTGGCGGTACATACTCCTACGGGATACTCATTGGAGCGCACCTATCAGGCATATATGGCCTCGAACTTCAACACCATAGGCGACACAACCCGTCCGCTGGAGGATATGGGCGAGAACTCTTGGGAGTTCTACTCACCCACACGCTTGATGTTGGGCGCATCGTACACGTTGGGCCGCTGGGCTGTGTTCTCGGTTGATTACGAGCGCACTTGGTACAACGGAATAAGAGTAAACAATATCCCTGGCGGTTTCGATATCTCGCAGGAGGCTTACCGCACAGAGTTCACCAATAACTACAAGGGCGCAAACACCGTGCGTGCAGGTATCGAGGTGAAGCCGTTGCCTATACTCTCGCTCCGCGTGGGTTATGGCCTTCAGGGCTCGGCATTGCGCAACGCCAAGGACCTCTACTACAACGCTCCGACGGTATATAGAACCGATTGTATGTCGGCAGGCTTGGGCCTTGCATTGGGCCGAGTATCGTTCGACTTCGCTTACCAATACTTGAAGTATCATCGCACGGAGTATCTGCTCTACTATGCGCTTGACACACCTCGTGGCGGACAGAGTTACTTCGACACAGCAAGTCCCATCTTCAAGAGCGACCTCGACCGTAGCCTCTTGGTGCTGACAATGGGTGTTAAATTTTAATTGACATTGTTATATACTTGTCATTACGAAGGAGCATAGCGACTGTGGTAATCTCCTCCACTAAGGTCTGTAGGAGATTGCCACGTCGGACTAAAGTCCTCCTCGCAATGACATTGTTACTAATCAAAAACCAATGAAGAGATTTATAGCGGCGGCCATAGTGCTTATGGCGTTTGTTGGCTGCTCCCCCAAAGCGGAGTTCAACGTTGCCTCGTTCAACATTCGTTACGATGCGGCGGCAGACAGCAAGCAGGGCGACAGCTGGGATGAGCGCAAGGATGATGTAGCGCAGGTGATACTAAAATACGACTTCGACATCGTAGGCACACAGGAGGGCAATAAGGGGCAGATTGAGGATATGAAGCAACTGCTGCCCGACTACGACTGCACGGGCCACCCCTATGGCGGCAAGTCGGGAAAGTCACATACGGCCATGATATTCTATAAGCGTGAGGTGATGGAGTGTTTGGAGCAGGGTACGTTCTGGTATAGCCCCACACCCGAAGTAGAGAGCATAGGTTGGGATGCCACCGACCTGCGCCTATGTCATTGGGGCAAGTTCCGCCACAAGCCATCGGGCAAGGAGTTTTATTTCTTTAACTCACACCTTTATTGGAGGTTACGAGTGGCGCGTGAACACTCGGGCGAGGTACACAACCAGATGATACAAAAAATTGCGGGCGACAAGCCCATCATCAGCGTAGGTGACTTCAACTCACTCGAAACCGAGAAGCAGATACAGGATATAATGGCATCGCTCGGTGATGCCTACCGCCTGACAGCCACACCGCCATTGGGGTGCGAGAACACCAACTTAGGAGGGGGCAACTTTATCGGGCCTGCATACAATCGTATAGACTTTATTTTCGTGAGCGACGATATAGTGGTAAACAACTTTAAGACCATCGAGGATAAGCGCGAGACGGGCCACTACCCCTCGGACCACCTGCCCGTAGTGAGCAACATCACTATCGAATAGGGTGATTTTCAGCCGCCGAGAGAGAAAATTAGGCAATAATTTGCATATCGTAAACAAAAAATGGTTACTTTTGTACTTTAAGTGCAAGGGTAACCTTTTTTTTATTCAGAATTTTGAATTTTTATAAGATATGGCAGTAGAACTTAAAGATTTGACCAAAGTAGAGGATAACTACTCGAAATGGTACAACGAGTTGGTCGTAAAGGCTGGCTTGGCCGAGAATTCGGCTGTAAGAGGATGTATGGTTATCAAGCCCTATGGCTATGCCATTTGGGAGAAGATGCAGCGCGTATTGGACGATATGTTCAAGGCTACGGGCCACGAGAACGCATACTTCCCATTGTTTATTCCCAAATCGTTCTTCTCGCGTGAGGCTTCGCACGTCGAGGGCTTCGCTAAGGAGTGTGCCGTTGTGACACACTACCGCTTGATGAACAATCCTCACGGCGAGGGTATCGTTGTTGACCCCTCGGCAAAATTGGAGGAGGAACTCATCGTGCGCCCCACATCGGAGACCATCATCTGGAATACATACAAGAATTGGATTACATCATACCGCGACCTGCCCATCCTCTGCAATCAGTGGGCTAACGTGGTGCGTTGGGAGATGCGTACACGCCTCTTCTTGCGTACTGCCGAGTTCCTCTGGCAGGAGGGCCACACAGCACACGCTACACGCGAGGAGGCTATCGAGGAGGCAGAGCGTATGATTCGCGTATATCAGGACTTCGCGCAGAATTGGATGGGTGTGCCCGTAATCGTAGGTCACAAGTCACCCAACGAGCGTTTCGCTGGTGCCGAGGATACACTCACAATCGAGGCTTTGATGCAGGACGGTAAGGCTTTGCAGAGCGGTACATCACACTTCCTGGGCCAGAACTTCGCAAAGGCGTTCGACGTGACTTACGCTACGAAGGAGGGCAAGCAGGAGTATGTTTGGGCTACATCGTGGGGCGTATCGACTCGTTTGATGGGTGCCTTGATTATGGCTCACCCGGACAACAACGGACTTGTTTTGCCACCGAAGTTGGCTCCTATTCAGGTCGCTATGGTGCCTATCTACAAGGGTGAGGAGCAACTTGCCGAGATGAAGCAGAAGTTGGAGGCTATCGCTGCCGAGTTGCGCGCCAAGGGTGTATCGGTTAAGGTTGATGCCCGCGACAATGTACGTTCAGGATTCAAGTTTGCCGAGTATGAGTTGAAGGGTGTACCCGTACGCTTGGCACTCGGTCCTCGCGACTTGCAGAACGGCACTATCGAACTCGCTCGCCGCGATACACTCACCAAGGAGGTTGTTCCACAGGAGGGCCTTACAGAGCGTATCGTAGCATTGCTTGACGAGATTCAGGAGAATATCTATAAGAAGGCTCTCGACTTCCGCAACTCGATGATTACCGAGGTAAACACTTGGGAGGAGTTCATCGACGTATTGGACAACAAGGGCGGTTTCGTGTCGGCTCACTGGGATGGTACAGTGGAGACCGAGGTGGCTATCAAGGAGGCTACAAAGGCTACAATCCGTTGTATCCCGTTGGATGCAAAAGAGGAGGAAGGCAAGTGTATCTTCACTGGCAAGCCCTCGAAGATGCGCGTACTCTTTGCTCGTAGTTACTAAAAATTATTACAAAGCAAACTAATGAAACGACTCTCGTTAATCGTTGTGGCGTTGTGCGCCGCATTGGCCGTAGTGGGTTGCTCACCAAAGAGCCACTACCAGATGAAGGGTATTATCGTCAACACGCAAGACCTCTCGACTGTCGATTGGGGTAAGTTGGCCGCCGAGAATGGCATCAATACCGTAGGTACGCATATGTTTCCCGGTGAGGTAATTGAGTTCATCCAGTCGGAGAAGGGACAGGCATTCCTCGCCTCGTGCAAGGAGCACGGCGTAGATGTCGAGCACCAGTTGCACGCTATGGCCGAGTTGCTGCCCCGCGAACTCTTTGCCGAGGATTCTACTATGTTCCGTATGGACGAGAATGGTCGCCGTGTGGCCGATGCCAACTGCTGTGTACACTCGGAGCGTGCGCTCGAGACCATTGCAGCAAATGCTGTTAAGGTAGCCGAGATATTACGCCCTACGAACCATCGTTACTACTTTTGGTTGGATGACGGCAAGCCCGTATGCCAATGCGAGAAGTGTAAGGAGTACACCGAGAGCGAGCAGGCACTCATCATCGAAAACCGCATCGTGGAGGCTCTGCGCAAGCAGGACCCCGAGGCACAACTTGCTCACTTGGCATATTACAACTCGCTGAAGGCTCCGCGCAAGGTGAAGCCCGCCGAGGGTATCTTCTTGGAGTTTGCTCCGTTCCTGCGCTCGTGGGAGAAGCCGCTGGCAGACCTCTCGGTCGAGGACAGAGGTATGTCGCACGCACAGAATATGGCTCACCTGAAGGAGAATTTGGAGGTTTTCCCCGCCGAGACGGCCGTCGTGTTGGAGTATTGGTTGGATGTATCGTTGTTCAGCGGTTGGAAAAAGCCCGCCGTGCAGTTGCCCTGGCGACGTGATGTATTCCTCTCGGATATAAACACTTATGCCGAGTTGGGCATCAAGAACGTAACATCGTTTGGTGTCTATATGGATGCGGCTTACTTCGAGGCATATCCCGACACCACTCCGCTGAAGGAGTATGGCGAGGGATTGAAGAATTATGTACTCGAGAGCAAGTAATAAGAGCATATAAAAACACTTGACAGACAAAACAGAGATTGACTTTGCGGTTAATCTCTGTTTTTATTTTGCCAAACGAAAAAAAAGCCCTAAATTTAACAACTATTAATCGACTAATAGTTTAATACTGAATAAAATTCAAAAATTAAGGATATGAAACATTTTTCACTACTAACAATCGCGGCGGCTACAATACTGTTTGCAGGGTGCGACCTGATAGCAGACAAGGCGCAACCCGTTGACTATGTAAACAACCGCATAGGTAACATCAGCCACCTGCTGGTGCCCACCTATCCCACTGCGCAACTGCCAAATTCGATGTTGCGTATGAACCCCGACCACAACGAGTTTACGACAGACCGTATGGGCGGTCTGCCCCTCAACGTGCCTTCGCACCGTCAAGGTTCGGTGTTGATGATGATGCCATTTTCGGGCGACGAGAGCGTCATCAAGCCCCACTTCGGCTATCGCTACGACCAAGAGAAGACTGAACCTTATCGCTACTCTGTTTTGTTGGACGACTTTATGATTGCGGTAGATTTCGCGCCTGCCGAACACTCGGCCATATTCAGTTGCACCTTCGAGCAGACGGGTGGTCGTTACATCCAACTGCGCACTAATGGAGGTGAGTTGCACGGCGAGGGCAATGCTCTTTGGGGCTGGGATATGTATAACGGCATAAAGCACTACTTCTATCTGGAATTTGATGAGGCTCCCGAGAAGTTTAGCGGCACGAATGGCGACGCTGTACGTTATGCCTCGTTCTCACCCTCGACAGGCCCATCGACCATAAAGGCTCGTTACGGCGTGTCGTACATCGACTCGGAGCAGGCAAAGCGCCATATGCTCAACGAGATTGCAGCATACGACATCGATGCCGTTGCCGAGGCTGGTCGCAAGGCGTGGAACAAGACTTTGGGTAAGATTCGCGTAGAGGGCGGCACGGAGGATGAGCGCACAACATTCTACACAGCGCTGTACCGTTGCCACGAGCGTATGATTAACATCTCGGAGGAGGGCCGCTACTTTAGCGCCTTCGACAAGCAGATACACAACGACGAGGGCGAGCCGTTCTGGACTGACGATTGGGCGTGGGATACCTATCACGCACTGCACCCCTTGCAGATAATCCTCAACCCCGAGGACGAGAGCGAGAAACTCAACTCGTTTGTGAGAATGTATCGCCAATCGGGCTGGGTGCCTACATTCCCAACGGTATTCGGAGATGCTCACTGTATGAACGGTAACCACGCCGCTGCAATCTTCGCTGACGCATTGTGCAAGGGCATAGATTTCGACGTTAAGGGCGCATTCGAGGGCATAAGCCACACGGTAATGACCGAGACTATGATACCCTGGTTGCGTGGCCCGAAGACCGAACTCGATGACTTCTATCATCAGAATGGTTGGTTCCCCGCATTGCACCCCGGCGAGAAGGAGACGGTAGAGGGTGTCGGAGGCTTCGAGCAGCGTCAGGCAGTGGCCGTTTCGTTGGCGGCATCGTATGATGATTGGTGCATCGCACAGTTGGCCAAGGAGTTAGGCAAGAAGGAGGAGCATAACTTCTTTATGCAGCGCAGTTTCAACTACCGCAAACTCTTCAACAAGGAGACAGGTTTCTTCCACCCCAAAGATGCCAAAGGCGAGTTTATTCAGCCCTTCGACTACATCTTCTCGGGAGGCATTGGCGCAAGAGCCTACTACGACGAGAATAACGCCTGGACCTACATCTGGGACGTACACCACAACATTGGCGACCTGGTGGCATTGTTTGGCTCACCAGAGCGTTTCACCGCGAAGTTGGACCAACTCTTTGTCGAGGGTATGCAACGCTCAAAGTGGCAATATTATGCCGTACACCCCGACTCATCGGGTAACGTAGGCCAATATGTAATGGGTAACGAGCCGAGTTTCCACATCCCCTACCTCTACTGCTATGCAGGTGAGCCGTGGAAGACACAGAAGCGCATCCGTATGCTGATGGAGGCGTGGTTCCGCAACGACTTGATGGGAGTGTGTGGCGACGAGGATGGTGGCGGTATGTCGGCATTCTATGTATTCTCGGCTATGGGATTCTACCCCGTAACGGCTGGTCTGCCCTACTACGTCATCGGTAGCCCGTTGTTCGAGAAGGTCTCAATCGACCTCGACAACGGCAAGACCTTCACCGTTGTGGCAAAGAACAACTCGGCTGACAACAAGTACATACAGTCGGCTACGCTCAACGGCAAGCCCTACAACAAGACTTACTTCTCGCACGAGGACCTCGTCGAGGGTGGTACTTTGGAACTTGTGATGGGTAACCGCCCCTGCAAGACGTGGGGTGTAGGTGCTGACGCTGTACCCCCTTCACAGGGCAGCCAGATTACATTGATGGAGTAAGACAGAGCAGAAATAGGTTAGAGATTACAATCCTCGCCTACAACTCGGTGGAGTGACGTTTTCCGTCAATAATAAAGTAATAAGGAATATTTTGAATTAAAAAAATGCAGCATTTCGATTGCGATTATATGGAGGGTGCGCATCCGCTGATTCTGGAAAGGATGGGCGAGCACAATATGGTTAAGACTACGGGCTACGGCTGTGATGAGATTTGCGCCTCGGCCCGTGAGAAGATACTCGCAGCGTGTGGCAATCCCGACTCGGAAGTACACTTTCTCATAGGCGGCACGCAGACCAATGCAACGGTCATAAAGGCTCTGTTGCGCCCGCACGAAGGCGTCATAGCAGTCACAACGGGCCATATTGCTGTACACGAATCGGGTGCAATAGAGGCTACGGGCCATAAGGTGCTGACGCTGCCGCAACACGACGGCAAGTTGTGGGCCGAGGAGATTGATGCCTACATCGAGCACTTCTATGCCGACGAGAGTTTCGAGCATATGGTATTCCCTGCAATGGTCTATATCTCGCAACCCACCGAGTATGGCACAATCTATTCGCTCGCAGAGTTGGAGTCTATCGCTGCGGTATGTCGCAAGTGGCAGATTCCGCTCTTTATGGATGGAGCACGACTTGGCTATGGCTTGGCATCTGCAGAGGCCGACTTTACATTGGAGGATATTGCCCGCCTGTGCGACGTCTTCTACATCGGCGGCACCAAGGTAGGAGCGATGTTTGGTGAAGCGGTCGTAATGCGCAAGGGATTGGTGCCTCGTTTTTTCACGCTCATCAAGCAGCAGGGCGCACTTTTAGCAAAGGGATGGATGCTCGGCCTGCAGTTTGACACGCTCTTTACCGATGGACTCTACCTGAAGATTGCCCGCCACGCCATAAGTGAGGCCACACGTCTGCGTGAGGGCCTGGTGGCAAAGGGTTACAAGAACTACTCCACATCACCGACAAATCAGATATTCCTGTTGCTCTCGCCCGAAAAGTTGGCCACAGTAAAGCAGGTGACAACATTCACCGAGTGGGACCGACTACCCGACGGCAACACCATAATCCGTTTGGCTACGAGTTGGGCCACACGCAGCGAGGATGTGGATGAATTGATTGAGGCACTATAAAACAACGATAACCGAAAAAGACCATAGAGTATGAAAAGAATTCTTTACGCACTGCTTCTGTCGCTCGTGACGCTATCAGCTTCGGCACAGACACGCATAGCCCTGCTGTGCGACCTGCACGTCTCGCCAGGTAATCGCAACGAGCAGATATTAAAACAGGTGGTCGAGGAGATTAACGCCGATGCGACGCAGATTGTCATCGTGGCGGGCGACCTAACCAACGAGGGTAGCGACGAGGAGTTGCGGGCCGTAAAGGCGGTGCTTGATGGGCTCAAGAAGCCCCAATATGTCATCCCCGGCAACCACGAAGACCAATGGTCGCAGAGCGCCTGCAAGCGATTCAACGATTTGTGGGGCGACGACAGATTTGTTACCGAGTTGGACGATATGGTCATAGTAGGTATCAACTGCGGCCCTTATATGAAGGCGGCTGACGGCCATATCAAGCGTGAGGATTTGACGTGGTTAGACAAGACACTTGCGCAGCACGAGGGCAAACGTGTTATCTCGGTCAATCACTACCCCATAACTACCGAAGACCTTGACAATTACGACCAATACATCAACGTATTGTCAAAGTATCGCGTGGCGGTGCATCTGTGCGGTCACCACCACCGCTTCCACCACTACAAGGGCGGTGAGATTGATGCGCTGATGAACCGCTCGCTGATGATGGATGGCAACTACGGCTACACCATCATCGAGATTGAGGGCGACACCCTGCGCCAATGGGACAAGCAGTTGGGCGCAGAGCCTGCGCTGGTAATGCAGATGCCTATCGACGACAGCCCCAAACCCGCCATCAAGCGCGAGTTGGAGTCGTTTGATGAGCCAGAGCAGGCCGATGTGGAGTTACTGCACGCCGACGATGCATCAATCTTTACACGTATGGCAGTCGATAAGAAGAGTATCTATTTCGGCAACTCGTTGGGCTTTGTGAAGGCAATAGACAAGGCTACGGGCGAGGTGCGCTGGCAACACAAAACGGCCAATTCGCTCTTCTCGCAACCCTCACTCTGCGGCAAGCGACTCATCGTACCCACCTCGGACGAGCGTCTGTTGTGGTTGGACAAAAAGTCGGGTAAGATGCTCTTCGAGCGCAAGGCCAAAGGCCCCTATGCGGCTGATGGTGTGGTCGTTAAGGGCGTGTTGTATCAGGGTGGATACAAATGCTTTGAGGCGTGGGATGCCAAGCGTGGCAAACTACTTTGGAGCAACACAGAGATGACAAACTACTGTCAGGCCGCACCCGCAGTGATGGAGCAGGACATAACATTCGGTGCGTGGGATACCCACCTCTATAATCTTGACCGCACAACGGGCCAGACTCGCTGGAAGTGGAACAACGACCACTCGAGCCACCTCTACAGCCCTGGTAACTGCATACCCGCCGCCGTAGGCGACAGAGTATTTATCGTTGCCCCCGACCGTGCAATGACAGCCCTTGACCGCACAACGGGCAAGGAGATTTGGCGTGTGAAGGACTACCGCGTAAGAGAGAGTCTCGGACTATCGGCTGACAAGACGAAGGTCTATGCCCGCACGATGGATGGCGAACTCATCGCCGTCAGCACCCAGGCCGATGAATATGACGTTATATGGATGGTCGATTTAGGCTTCGGATATGAGTTCTCGCCCTGCGCCGTTGTAGAGAGCGGCGGTGTGGTCTATGCCGCATCACGCCAAGGAGTCGTGGCCGCCGTAGACGCCGAATCGGGCGAGTTACTATGGCGCAAGAAGTGCGGAATATCGGCTGTAAACGGATTTGAGGTTGATGAGCGTGGCGACATCTACATATCGTTATTCGAGGGCAAGATTTGGAGAATAAGCCCGAAGAGGTAATTTTGAATTCCATTGGCTCGGTGGAGTGACGTGCTAACAAACTATTATAAAACAATAAAAATTTGGTGCATTGTAAGATAATGAAAAATATAAAATTTGGACTTCTGCCGCGTATTTTGCTGGCTATAGCGCTGGGTGTGGCTACGGGATTCGTGATGCCGCAGGGCATAACAAGAATATTCCTTACGTTCAACGGCATATTCAACCAATTGTTGGGCTTCGCCATACCGCTCATCATCGTCGGTATGGTCATACCCGCCATATCGGATTTGGGCCGCAGCGCAGGACGTATGTTACTGCTGACGGTGGCATTGGCTTACGGCGCGACATTGGTGGCGGGAGGATTATCCTACCTGACAGGCGCGCTTACCTTTCCTACGCTCATAAGCAGTCAGGCGACAGAGCAGATAGCCCAAGGAGTGAAACTTACGCCCTACTTCTCGCTCACTATTCCACCCATAATGGATGTGATGACGGCTCTCGTTACGGCATTCCTTATGGGTTTGGGCATAGCCTACATCAAGGGCGACGTGTTGCGCCGTGCCGCTACGGAGTTCAAGGATATCATCAGCAATTTTATAGAGAAGGTGATAATCCCGTTGCTACCACTCTACATCTACGGTATATTTCTCGATATGACCGTAACGGGCGAGGTGGGCCATATATTGAACGTATTTATAAAGATTATAGGTATCATCTTCGCCCTGCACATCGTATGGCTCGTGGGGTTGTACTGCGTGGCAGGGGCCATCGGTGGCCGCAACCCGCTGAAGATGCTCTCGACGATGATGCCCGCCTACTTTACGGCCCTCGGCACACAGTCGTCGGCTGCAACTATCCCCGTAACGCTCAAGCAGACCCAGAAGATGGGCGTGAGCGACGATGTGGCAGGATTCGTCATCCCGCTCTGCGCTACGATTCATCTGTCGGGCAGTATGCTCAAGATTGTAGCCTGCTCGTTGGCGTTGATGATTATGCAGGGTATGGAGTACGACTTCGCGCTCTTTGCGGGATTCATCTGTATGTTGGGCGTGACGATGGTCGCAGCACCCGGAGTGCCCGGTGGAGCGATTATGGCGGCACTGGGAGTGCTGGCCTCGATGCTGGGCTTTACGGCAGAAGACCAGGCGCTGATGATTTCGCTCTATGTAGCGATGGATAGTTTCGGCACGGCTTGCAACGTGACAGGCGACGGCGCATTAGCGATAATTGTAGATAAATTCAATAAAAAAAGATAGGAAAATGAAACTTGTTTTTGCAACAAATAATGCTCACAAACTGCGCGAGGTGAGCCAGGTCGTGGGCGATAAATTCACACTCATTACGCCCCGCGAATGCGGTATCGACGAGGATATACCCGAAGAGCAGCCCACGCTGGAGGGCAACGCCCTGCAGAAGGCACGTTACATCTATGCCCGCACGGGATTGGACTGCTTTGCCGACGATACGGGATTGGAGGTAGATGCTCTGGGTGGCGAGCCTGGTGTGCGCTCGGCACGTTATGCTACCGACGGTCACGACGATGAGGCCAACAAACGCCTGCTGTTGGAGCGTATGCAGGGCGTGGAGGCTCGTGGCGCGCAGTTCCGCACCGCAATAGCACTCATCATCGGCGGCAAGGAGTACCTCTTCGAGGGTATCGTGCGTGGTAACATCACCACCGAGGAGCAGGGCGAGGGCGGTTTTGGTTACGACCCATTGTTTGTGGCCGAGGGTTGCGAGCAGTCGTTTGCCGAGATTTCAGCCGAAGAGAAGAACGCCATATCGCACCGAGGCCGTGCCGTCAGAAAGTTAGCCGAGTTCCTGCAGGGACTGGAGTAGAGAAATTCAGAATTCAAAAT
>JAZOVT010000046.1:0-10338 GCA_045658845.1 Alistipes sp. | reverse complement strand
TCCCGCATCAGAAGCCTCATACGACACGGATTGATATTGCAAAATATATCAGCAAATCGGTAAAACGTTCAAGCGCAGAAATCTACATCGAGCAAAGTCTGCTCAAAAGAGAGAACGGGAAACACAATAGCAGATGGGGTGTCAATGCGAAGCTTAATTGAATAAATGTTTTTACATAACTCTTCCCTACTCCAGCACCATCGTGAATGTCACCTTGGCGGGGGTGTTTGCCGAGAGGTAGAGGGTGCCGCCGTGCATACGAACGACCTGGCGGGAGAAGGCGAGTCCGATACCCGAGCCATCGGTTTTGGTTGAGAAGAAGGGGGTGAAGATATTTTCAACTATCTCATCGGCAATAGGCCCGCTATTGCTACTTATATCTATAACGATGCGCTCGCTTATATCCAGACGGCTATTTATTCGTACCCATCGCTCCCCATCTACTGAAGCCAAAGCCTCCTGCGCATTTTTCAATATATTGACCAGCACCTGTGCCATAAGCGTACGATCCACATAGACCATCGTCTCGGAGGGTACAATCTCAACACTGCACTCAATCCCATCCCACTCCAGGATAGTTACGGCGTGCTCAACAAGTTCCGTTAGCAACAATGGGCTTCGTTGGGGCGTAGGGATGCGTGTCACCTGACGGAAAGAGTGTACAAACGATAGCAATCGTTCACTGGTTGAATGTATGGTCTGCAATCCGCTCTGCACTTTATCCTCGTCGAGTTGTGAATTGAGCAGGGTGTGGCTGATGGATGTCACGGGAGCTAATGAATTCATAATCTCGTGTGTGAGGATACGAGTGAGCTTATCCCACGACTCTAACTCATTCTGGGTAAGCATATTGTTTACATCGCCGATGGTGATAACTCGCAGAGTATTTTCGCCCTGCATCATCTGCGAGCATCCTATCGAGAGTGTCATTTCACCCATCTCATTGACATAGCGCACCACCTTTTGCTCGCCATTTTTTATGTTCATCAGCCTCTCCGCCAACATCTCCGACTGTGGTCGCAGTTGGTCAATGTGCGAAAATCTGCGCAGTCCAAACAGATTGACAACTTTTGAATTGGCGTGTACAACTATTCCATTCTCCTTTACGGTGAGAATACCTATATTGGCACACTCCATAATCAGCTCTATGTAGCGTTCCTTCTCCTTTATCTGCATTCTTACAGAGTTCATAACCTCCATAATGCGGTTGAGCAGGAAATTGACCATTGCATTGTCGGTGTATTGGGGGTTGTCGTTAAGGCGCAACATATCGTTACCCTCAATTACCTCAAATACACTCTCTATTCGTTTCATTATATCGCTATATATGGCGAGAAGACGCCACATCGACAAGCCCAGCACAGGAATGGAGACTATGAGCAACGAACGGATGTCGTAGAATATAGCCACAACAATCATTGCGGCAGAGAGTGCCACACTTCCTGCCGAGAGCAGGATTTTACGATATGGAATGGTGCGCTGTTTCATAACCCATAGCGTTTAATCTTGTTATATAGCGTCTGGCGCGAGATGCCAAGTTGCTGTGCGACGGTTGTCATATTGCCATCGCTCGATGCAATGGCCTCGCTAATCATACGGCGCTCCATATCCTCAAGTGTTGAGCCTTCAGCCTTTTGCAAAGATGGTGCTATGGGTTGCAGACGCAATTGTTCGACATCCACATCGCGATTTTCAGCCATAATAACAGCCTTCTCTACGGTGTGTTGCAACTCGCGTATATTACCCTCCCAAAGATACTCTTTGAGGACCTGCTGTGCCTCCTCGGTAAAGCGCAGTTCGCCCTTGTTGTAGCGGTTGGCATAGCGCGTAAGGAAGATTTCTGCCAAAGGCAAAATATCCTCTTTTCGCTGGCGCAGAGGTGGTAGTTCGATGTGAATGGTGTTGATTCTATATAGCAAATCCTGACGGAAATCGCCCTCGCCAACCATCTTGAACAAATCTCGGTTTGTAGCGGCAATCAGACGAATATCCACCCCTACGGCTTCGTCGCTTCCCACCGGCACGATGCTGCGATTTTGTAGAGCCACAAGCATCTTCTGTTGCGACTGCTGCGAGAGATTACCTATCTCGTCGAGGAACAACGTGCCACCGTTGGCTACGAGGAATTTTCCCTCACGGTCGGTGTGCGCATCGGTAAAAGCACCTTTCTTATGGCCAAATAGTTCACTCTCAAACAGCGATTCTGGAATTGCCCCCATATCAATGCTGACCATCGGAGATTGGCGACGCAACGAGCGACGATGTATCTCTCTTGCCAACACCTCTTTGCCTGTTCCATTTTCTCCTGTAATCAATATGTTGGCGTCGGTGGTGGCCACCTTATCCACAACATCTCTCACCCTGCTCATCGCCTCGCTTTGTCCCCAGAACATCGGCACTTCATCGCGAGCATTTGACTCCTTTTTGCGCTTGCGATTCTCCCCCTGACTCATATTATAGGCATTACGCAGCGAAGTAATAAGCCTATCGTTATCCCAGGGTTTCACCACAAAATCTACGGCTCCAAATTGCATCGATTTTACAGCCAGGTCAATATCGGCATAAGCAGTAAACAACACCACCTTGGTCTCTGGAAATTTTTCCACCACCTGCTTAAGCCAATATAGTCCCTCATTGCCAGAGTTTATGCCCGCTGTGAAATTCATATCCAGCAGAACAACATCTGCCCCCTGAAGGCGTAGTTCCGAGATGAGCAGATTGGGCGATGCGAGCGTTATGACTGACGCAAAGTGTTTTTCTGTCAGCAATTTAACTGCCGACAGAATACCCCTATTGTCATCTACTATTATCAATCGTCCTTGCTTTGCCATCGCTCTTGTTTGTTACAAATTTATAGAGAAAAACCTCCACTGTCAAAAAAAATTACACCACTGTCTAATTTTTTGACACTTTTCAAATTTTCATTTTTCGTTAATCTCCTACGCTTCAACCATTTAATATTTTTGGCACGGTTTCGGCATACTACAACCTAAAACGAAGAAATACTCAAAAACGATATGAAACAGGCTATTTTAACCCTCTCGGTGTCAATTTTTTTGACACTTTTATCGCACGCATCATTTGCACAGCAAATGACTCTGCTGGAATGTATGGAGTATGCATTGGAAAATTCGCTTACGATTCAGCAGAACGAAAATAGTCTCAGCAATGCCCAACTCGAATACAAGGCTGCCATTGCAGAATTCTTTCCAACGATGAGCGCATCGACTTCGGCATCTTTGAGTTTTGGTCGAGCCATCGACCCTGCCAACAATGCCTACACGACAATTACAACGTTCAGCAACTCTTATGGTGCAAGCGTATCGGTGCCAATATTCTCTGCACGGCGTTTAATCAATTCGCTCAAGCAGGCCAAACTCTCTCGCGAGATAAGCCAAAGCACGCTCGAGACCGCAAGAGAGAATGTCACCCGTGAGGTGATGTCGTGCTACTTCGACGTGGTCTATTACATTGGGCTGGTAGATATTGCCGAGCAGCGCCTCAAGGCGAGTCAACGCTCATTGGAACTCATCAAGACACAGTTCGAACTCGGTCAGCGCAGTCGTGCCGATATGCAGGAGGTAGAGGCGACGGTTGCGAGCAATGAGTACACGCTCCTGTCGAATCAAAACTCTCTACAAATGGCCTACATATCGTTAGGCTCGGCGATGAACTATCAGGAAGATAAGCCGCTTGAAATCAACCCCGACATAGGCATAGACAGCCCCATTGTTGCATCGTCGCTCGACGGCGTGATAGATTACGCACTCGCCAATCACAATTCGGTGCTTAATGCTGAACGCTCGGTGCGCAGTTCCGAGATAAGCCTATCGAATGCCAAGTGGCAGATGGCTCCCAGCCTCTCATCAGGCATAAGTTTTAGTTACGGTACAAATTACTATACCCGTATGGGCCGATTAGCCACTCCAACCTCCGATTGGCTTTCGCAGATTAAGGACAACAAGGGTACAAGCCTATCGCTCGGCTCAATATCGTTTCCCATATTTTCGGGGCTTAACCGCCGTCATAACAAACTGCGCGCCCGCAATAATCTGCGTAACGCCGAAATCAATGCCGAGGATGTCCGTCGCTCGCTTCAGACCGATATTACTCGTGCCTATCAGCAGATGCAGGGCTATGGCGCACAATATATCGTCAACCGCAAACGTGTAGATACTGCCAAGGTTGCTTATCAGGGTATGGAACAAAAGTTCGAGCAGGGTATGGTCTCGCCGCTTGACCTCCAGACCTCATCAATGGCACTGTTGCAGGCTGAAGCCGATATGCTCCGCACAAGGCTATCGTACATAATACAATGTCGCATCGTTGATTATTACAACGGAGTGTCGTTCATCGAGTCTGCCGCAATTAAAAAATAGTTATATTAGCAAAATAGATTTATACACGAAAAACAAATTACAACTATGAATACATTAAACTACTCATTCCGTTACTTGGCAAATCGCCGAGGCAATACCCTGTCGCGATTTGTATCGCTCACATTGGGCCTTTTGGTTGCGCTGCTTATCTTCTCGTATGTCGGTTTTAATCTATCGTTTGACCGCTGTTTCAGTGACAGAGACAGAATTTATGCTGTTTGGCAATATTCGCCAAGTCTGGGATTCAAACAAGCGATTCCCCTTCCTTTGGCACACGCTATGGCCGACGAAATTCCGCAGATTGAGGCCGTAACTTCAGTCCATCACTCTTATGGTGGAGGTTATTATATTAAGTATAATGGCGAAAAATACTTTTACACAGGCTCTCTGCGTATGGAAGATAATAAAAATTTGTTTGATGTCTTTGATTTCGAAATAATCAGCGGAGATGTAAAACAGATGACCGACTACAGCGTTATGATTTCGCAGCGTTTTGCAAAAAGGGTATTTGGTAACGACGACCCACTTGGCAAAGTTTTGGTTGATGATGCATATATAGAGCCCATAGAGTACACTATCAGTGGTGTGTTTGCCACTCCTGCTGCAAACACTTCACTCAGAGAGTTTGATATACTCTACTACGATAAATTCCAGAAAACTTATAAGGGTCGAACATTAGATTATTGGGGAATAACATACGAGACCTACTTCAAATTGCGCAAGGACGCAAAGATTGAGGATGTTGAGCGTAACTTGGCCGAGATTAACAAGCGCTTTAAGGAGCGCATCGACCCATTGGGGATGAGTTATCATCTCGTACCGCTAAAGGATAATTATTTTGTCGATAACAATATCCGCCAAACGCAGTTGCTGCTCTCGATTGTAGGCATTATGGCATTGGTAGTGGCTTGCCTAAATTATGTTTTGCTATCCATCTCGTCGCTTGCCGAGCGTAGTCGTACCATTGCTATGTTGCGTTGTCACGGAGCGCAAAAGAGCGACATCTTCAAGATATTTGCCGTAGAAACAACCCTCATAATCGGTGCTGCTTTGATTTGGACCGCCTTTATGATTTGGTGTCTGGACAAAGAGATATTCTTGCTTACGGGCTATCACAACAATCTATTGTTTGCGTGGGAGCGCATCTGGATACCATTGCTTGTCTGCTTGGTGGCGTTCCTATTGTCGGGCTTGATTCCTGCCCTAATGTTTGCCAATGTAAAACTTTCATACGCCTTTCGTGGTGGTAGCGATAGTTACCGCTTCTGGAAACGAGGCCTATTGTTTGTGCAGATGACCTGCACCATCACGGCAGTTGTTTTCCTGGCTATCTGCTTGCGCCAGATGCACTATGTGCAGAACAAAGATATGGGCTACAATATCGACAATGTATATTCGGGATATTGCTTTGCGAACAGTTATTCGGGCATTTTGTCCATTCGCGATGAGATAGCCCAACACCACGCAGTGGAGGCTGTATCATTGTCAGCGGGCTCTATTGTTCACGTTGTTAATTCAATTGATGAGGATACATCTTGGTATGTAAACGACAACAATGAGTTTGAGTTCCCATTCTTCATCACAGCGTGGGATGCCCAAGCGTTTGATGTTTTCAAAGTGGAGTTATTGGAAGGCAGAACATTCTACGACGACGAGTATCCAATTGATGTGGCTGATTATCACGCAACTTGCAATGTCCTAATAAATGAATCATTCCTCCAACAGATGGGAATAGAGGGTTCTCCCATCGGAAAACTCATCTCTATAGGAGATACCTCGTACGCAGATATTTCGAAAGATAGATATCGCATCATCGGCGTGGTTAAGGATTTCTATGTGGGACGAGGTGTGCAGAAACCTGTTGTGATTCAGAATGGCGTATTCAATCCCAACCGAGATATTACCGAAAGCGGAACGCGCAACACCAACGGCGAGAAGATGGCTTTCAGCCCCTATATTATTCGTTTCAAGAAAAAACCATCGAAAAATGACATAGATTACATTAACGATATTTTGAAAAAATATTGTGAAGAGGTGTTCACATCAACTGATATGAGAAGCGCAAAAGAAGAGTATATGAAACAGTATGCGGGCGAACGCAAGGTGAGCATCACAATGCTTGTGGTTTGCTTAATTACGCTCATCATCGCTCTGTCGGGCTTGATTGGCTATATGGATAACGAGATGCAGCCCCGCCGCAAGGAGATTGCCATCCGCAAGGTGGCGGGCGCTACCGTCGGCGAGGTGATGGTGATGATTGCCGCTGACCTGCTGTGGATTACCATCCCAGCAACAGCCTTCGGTGTTGTTATCGCCTATATGGCGGGTTCGGCGTGGATGCAGACCATTGCGGGCTTGCGCGCTCCGCTATCGTGGTGGATATTTGCCGCAGGAGCAGCACTCGTTTTGGCTATTGTTTATGCCATTCAGATTGCCCGCACTTGGCACACCGCCACAGCCAACCCAATCGAAATGATTAAAACAGAATAAACGGCAAAACTATGGATATCAAACTTGAGAAGAAAACAGGCTGGAGAGCCATCCTACAGAAGAAAAATATACCCTATGCAGTAGCGGCAATTTTTATGATTTTGGTCGTAGCGTTGCTGTTGCGCGACAACTCATCCACACTGCGCGTTGATGCCAATATCCTCACAATTTCGCCAGTCGAGCAGACCGAATTCAACGACTATGTGCGTCTGGCGGGTACGGTGAAGCCCATCACCACGGTGCAGATTTCGCCTATGGAGTCGGGTTTGGTGGAGCGCATCGTGGCCGAGGAGGGTACGATTGTCCGAAAGGGCGATGTGATTGTCGAACTCTCCAACAACTCTCTTTCGATGCAGATTCTCAACTCGGAGGCCGACCTTGCCGAGAAACAGAACATCTTACGCAACACGCTCATCTCGATGGAGCAGAATCGCCTCAACCTCCGTCAGGAACAGATGCAACTTGATATGGAGGTCGAGCGCAAGCGTCGCGCCTTCACAAACAACGATGTGCTCTACAAAAAAGAGTTGTTGGCGCGTGAAACGTGGTTACAATCGAAGGAGGACTACGAGTATTCAGTAAAACGCCGCTCGCTGATTATGGAGCGCCAGAAGCAGGATTCGCTCTATCGTACCAATCAGGTGAAACAGATGGAGAGCGACCTGCAATCGATGGCTCGTAATATGCAACTCATCCGCCAACGTGTGGATAACCTTCTGGTGAAGGCTCCTATCGACGGCGAGGTGGGAGCATTGGATGTGGTGCTGGGACGTAACGTCGGCTCGGGCTCGTCTATTGGTCAGATTAACGATATGTCGGCATTCAAGGTTGCGACACTCATTGACGAGCACTATATCGACCGCATCGTTGTCGGGCTGCCTGCCACCATCGAGCGTCAGGAGCGCAAATACGATATGGTCATCCGCAAAGTATATCCCGAGGTAAGTGGCGGTCAGTTCCGCGCCGACTTCACTTTTGCGGGCGACATCCCCGAAAATATTCGTATCGGTCAGACCTACCACATAAATCTGCAACTCGGCGAGGCGAGCGAGGCTGTCATTATACCTCGAGGTGCGTTCTATCAGACTACGGGCGGCTCGTGGATATATGTCGTAGACCCCTCGGGCGAAAAGGCCTATCGTCGAGACATACGCATAGGTCGCCAAAATCCGCAGCATTACGAGGTGTTGGAGGGGCTTGAGCCAGGCGAGAAGGTCATCACATCGGCTTACGAAAACTTCGGCTCTCACGATGTACTGATTTTGAAGAGATAATAAAACCTCAAAACATTATGAAAACATTAAACTACTCATTCCGTTATTTGGCCAACCGCCGAGGCAACACCCTGGCGCGATTTGTTTCACTTTCGCTTGGATTGTTTGTCGCAATCATCATATTTGCGCAAGTGGGCTTTGAATACTCTTACGAACGTTGGATACCTGATAATAAACGCATATATACTTTGGGCACAAGTTCGTATGGAAGCCCTCGCATTGTCCATCGACTGTTTTACCCTATATATGAGAGAATACTTAACGAGACTCCTCAAATTGAGGCTGGAACAATTGTCGGTAGAGATGTTCGTGATATATCGTATGATGATAAAGATGCTGTAAGCACTACCATAGGATATGTTTCCGAAACATTTTTTGATGTCTTCGACATAAAGGTACTCAGCGGCGACCCCAAAACAGTACTATCATCGCCCTATACTGCAATGATTTCAGAAAAGTGTGCAAAGAAGTTGTTTGGCGAAGAAAATCCTTTGGGAAAGAGTGTTAAAGTTTATTCTGATGACAATACCGAAGTATCATTTGAACTAACTGTTCAAGGTGTCTATCGCGGTTGGGAGGGTAAACCAACACGCCTCTACGGATTAGTTGGGCCTGAGGTTTTGATGCAATATCACCCTACTCGCGCCGAAATTTCCCATCCCGTATATAAATGGGAACTTATGCCTGTATCAATATATGTAAAGTTACATAAAAAAGCAAAGGTGGAGGATGTTAAATTAGATGTAATCGGAATTGCCAAAAGAGCAGGTGCTCCTGAAAAGTTTATCCACAATTGTGAGGTAAATAAAACCGTATGTCACATTACTCCTGTTTGCGAATTTTATACCGATAACCATAGCACTTTGCGCGTATTGTCGGGTGTGGCTATTTTGGCGCTGGTTGTTGCCTGTTTGAACTACGTTCTGCTCTCTATTTCGTCGCTTACCGAGCGCAGTCGCACCATAGCAATGCTGCGTTGTCACGGTGCGCAAAAGAGCGATATTTTTCGACTCTTTTTGGTTGAGACATTGTTAATTGTCGGTAGCGCAACACTCTGGACAGCCTTTATGATTTGGTGTTTAGAAAAGGAAATTTTAACAATGGTTGGTTGGCATCTTAATACAATGTTTTCACTTAATCTATTGTGGATACCCGTTGTGGTATGCTGCGTGGCATTCCTGCTTGCGGGTATCATTCCTGCGTGGTTATTCTCACGAGTAAGATTAGAGACAGCCTTCCGTGGCAGTAGCGACAACTACCGTTTTTGGAAACGAATTTTGCTATTTGTGCAGATGGGCTGTACTGTGGCGGTGTTGATATTTATGATTATATGTATTCGCCAGACGCAGTATCGTCGTAATATGGATTATGGCTATCGCATAGATAATATGCACGCTGTAACTATGGAGACGCCAAACAAAACGTTAGTATCTCCTAATGCCGTATTTAGTGAGTTGAAACGTTTTCCATTTATTGTGGATATGTCTTTCGGGTCAAGTCCTCTATATAACGATATGTCAAATATACCTATAAAAACTGCCGACGAAGAGCATAAGCCTCTTTTTACTTATGGTCTATTGGAAGGTGCTCCTAATTATCCCGATTTTTGGGGGTTAGAGTTGGTTGATGGTCGTTATCTAACTGAAGAGGATGGCTTGGATAAATGTATCGTTAATGAACTCTTTGTTGAGCGTTTGGGTTGCAAGGACTCTGCTATTGGAAAATGTTTCGATATGTGGGGAACATATCAAATTGTTGGAGTAGTAAAAGACTTTATATCAGTAAGTGCAGGTACGGTAATTCCAACCATAATAACTAAAAAGGCACAACAATATATGGATAGAAGTTACACCGTTATAATGCATTTCTCACCAACGACTACCAGCGAAGAGCGCGAGCAGGTGCTTACATTGCTGAAAAGTATGACCGACAACGATAAATTGGGGATGTATTCATATAAAGACCGTTTGGAGGATAACCTAAAAGAAATCAAGAGTATGCGTAATTTGGTTACCGTCGTTTGCATGATTACGCTCATCATCGCTCTGTCGGGCTTGATTGGCTATATGGATAACGAGATGCAGCGCCGCCGCAAGGAGATTGCCATCCGCAAGGTGGCGGGCGCTACCGTCGGCGAGGTGATGGTGATGATTGCCGCCGACCTGCTATGGATAACCATCCCAGCAACAGCCTTC
>JAZOVT010000045.1:0-25001 GCA_045658845.1 Alistipes sp. | reverse complement strand
AAGTGTCCGAAATCCCCCCCCCATAAAAAACAGCGAATTCCGTTTGGAATTTGCTGTTTTTATTATTAATTTAGCAACGACCGAAATTTCACTAAAACTATTACGAATATGAAAAAATTATTAATTTTAGTAATGAGCCTGATGCTTGCAGTGCCAGCATCGGTTTGCGCAAATGAGCCTGCTTTCAGCTGGCAGGAGGCCCTCGAAAATGCCAAGAAGAATACTCGTCGTGGCATAACTCTCAAATCGTATAAGGTACAAGGAAAAATCCGTAGCGAGGCCCGACTCGAAAAACTTATTGATAGTTGGTTTGATAATGATGCCTATATGCTATTATATACCCCGATAAAGGATACGGAAAGCAATGTGGAAGTTTGTACTATACTGGAGTATAAACACGCTCATAAGATTCCGAATTTGCCACACGATGAAAGCAAGCAATATCTTCGCAAACATCTTAACGAAGAGATGATGATAGTCAAGTTGCGTTGGGATATTAATGGTAAGGAGTATGTTACGCGGGCTGTCGTCTCGGAAATTTATGAGAAGATTTATGACAAGTTTGGCAGTTTTGTTTTAATTGAGAGCAATAGTGATGAGCAGACTGAAGTGTCGGAAAATAAATTAGAACATAAAACTACACTGCGATTATATGCAGTTAATATATTTGGTCTAAAAGTGTACGACCATGAGTTAGTTTTTAGAACTAAATTCTTGGAGGATGGTACAATAGTGAGTTCGGGGTCTTCCTCAAGTGTTAAATCAGGACAGACAGGTTGGCAGGTGATTACATCTCATGGTGGAGGTGATTCTAGTCATAAATATACGGCATCTCATAATTATAAAATTGAGATTAACGGCTATGGTGGTGGAGGACGTTTTGGTCTCAGCAATAATGTAACGCATAGTATGAGATAGAAAATCTTTTGTCCGTTAATAAAACGAGTCGCAACCCAAAAGTTGCGACTCGTTTCGTTATTGTTGATTAAATCAATCTGTTATTATTTCCACAACATCGGTGCGAACTCCGATAAGTAGAGTCGCCAGTTGCGCCAGATGTGGCCACCGTCGCTCTCACGATATGTGTAAGGGAAGTCGATAGAGTCAAGGTACTTCATATAACCCAAGTTTGCCTGATACAAGAAGTCGGTTGTACCGCAAGCAATCCAATAGAGTTTGAAACCGTTATCCTTCTGAGCCTTGATGCCAGCCTGAATAGCCTCATCTTTGGTGTTGGGCAATGCAGCCGAGAACAAACCTACATAGTCAAAAGTCTTGGCATACATACGTGAAATGTTAGCAGAGTGCATACCTCCCATTGACAAACCTGCAACGGCGCGACCCTCCTTCTTCTTGATGACGCGGTAGTTAGCCTCAACATACTTGATTACATCGCCAAATGAATCCTCGAAAGATTTCTGGGGGCCAGCATTGCCGCCACGACGGCCACCGCCACCCATCGAAGGTGATGTCATACCTGCTGATGACTCACCCGGAGCGGCCTGCTGCCAAGCGTTACCGTTAGTCATTACAACAATCATAGGCTCACACTTGCCCTGTGCGATGAGGTTGTCCAAAATCTGTGATGTACGGCCCAAAGCAATCCAAGCCTCCTCGTCACCACCAGCACCGTGCAACAGATAGAGTACGGGATACTTATCCTTGCCTGACTCATAACCTGCGGGTGTGTAGATAGTCACGCGGCGGTCCTTCTCCAATGTTGCACTGTAATACCAACTGCGCTTAACGCTACCGTGAGGAACATCATTAACCTTGTAGATGTCGCCACGGTCACCGTTTACGATAAGGATGTTGGTTACCGATGCAACGTCACGATTCATATAGACATTAGAGGGGTCACGAATAACCACGCCGTCCATAACGAAACTGTAACTGTACAACTCCGAGCGCAAAGGAGGTGTAGTGAACTCCCAAACACCCTTGTCGTTCTTACTCATTTCACCGTAGCGGATGTCCTTACCCTCGGTTGTAGTGAAATCACCCGTAACGGCAACCTTCTGTGCCTGGGGAGCCATCAAGCGGAATGTTACACTGTTGTCTTCGTTAATCTGTGGAGAAACAACATTTGCTCTGCTCCACAATGCCTCCTGTGCCTGTGTACCAAACACAACTGCAAAGGCTGCAAGAATTAGGAAAGTAATTTTTTTCATAGTAAAATATTTATTGGTAATATTGAATATTTTTATTCTAAATTAGACTGAATATCTGTAATATTTCAATGTTCTACGTTTACAAATATACTATTTCACCATCGTGTTTGCAAATATTTAATGTAAATTATGGTGCATTACGCCACAATTATGCGCCATTCATCACGCTTGTATTGCAAAATTATATTATTGGGTTTAACTTTGCCCGACAAAATAACGGTAGAGTTTGTCGCGGACTCTCGACAACTAAAGTAATATTATGAAACACGCTTATGTTTTTCCCGGACAAGGGTCTCAGTTCTCGGGAATGGGAAAGAACCTTTATGAAAATAACGAGCAGGCCAAGGCCCTCTTTGAACAGGCTAACGATATTCTTGGCTTTCGTATTACAGATATTATGTTTGAGGGTTCGGCTGACGAACTCAAGCAGACAAAAGTAACGCAGCCCGCCGTATTTCTCCACTCGGTAGTGTTGGCAAAGGTGATGGGGATTAAGCCCGATGCCGTAGCAGGACACTCGCTGGGTGAGTTCTCGGCATTGGTGGCAGCGGGTGCGTTGTCATTTGAGGATGGTTTGCGCCTTGTGGCCAAGCGTGCTATGGCTATGCAGCAGTGTTGCGAAAATACGCCTGGTGGAATGGCCGCAATATTGGCTATGGAGGATGAGAAGGTGGAGCAGATATGTTCTACGATAGATGGAGTTGTTGTTGCTGCAAACTATAACTGCCCTGGACAACTTGTAATTTCGGGCGCAAACGAGGCTGTAGATGAGGCTTGCGCAAAGTTGAAGGAGGCGGGAGCGAAACGTGCCTTGCGTCTGCCCGTTGGCGGAGCGTTCCACTCTCCTTTGATGGAGGCTGCGCGCGCAGAGTTGGAGGCGGCTATTGAGGCGGTGGAGTTCCGTCAGCCCGTATGTCCTATATATCAGAATGTAGATGCACAGCCGCATACCTCTCCCGAAGAGATTAAGCAGAATCTGATAGCACAACTGACGGCTCCCGTACGTTGGACTCAAATAGTTAAGAATATGCTTGCCGATGGTGTAACGTGCTTCGACGAGTTGGGCCCAGGCAATGTTTTGCAAGGACTTATCAAGAAGGTGTCGCCCGATGTTGAGGCAACTTCTCGTGCCGATATGTAGTTATAGGTATATATAAGTATTCTATGCCGTATATGATAATCCTCATATACGGCATTTTTTCGTTATGTAACAGCGTGTTTTGTAGTGATATAGACTCGAGTTGTGATGATATGGGATAAAAACTAATTTTTATAAAATTTGTTAAAATAATTAAATAATAGTTGCCCGAGTCAATAATAATGTTTATATTTGCAATGAGATAAATTAAAATAATTTAACTGTCAAATACTTGTAGTTATGTCATCACTTACTGAATTTTTTAACATCCAGCCGAGCGACAATATTAAAGGTATTGCTCATAAGAACAATATTATTAAGCGCAACATTATTGCCTATATGGCAGTTAATGGCGAATCTACACTTGCCGAATTGACTAAGGAGTTGCATATCAGTGTGCCGACAATAACTAAATTGGTGCAGGAACTCATCGATGAGAACATCGTAAACGATTTGGGTAAGGTCGAAACCCCCGGAGGTCGCCGCCCTAATGTATTTGGTTTGGCTAATTCGGCTATATATTTCGTTGGTGTCAATGTAGGCCGTGATAATATGACCTATGTTATCACCGATTTGCATAACAACATTATCAAAGAGGTTATCGATAACAATTTCGAGTTGCAGAATCGCCAGCAGTGCCTGGAGAAGATTTGTAACAATATAGAGGAGTTTATCTCAACCTGCGGTATCGACAGAGGTAAGATTTTGGGACTTGGAGTATCTATCGTGGGCCGTGTAAATCCCGAAACAGGCCGCAGTTATATGTACTTCACATCAAGCGAGGAGTCGTTGCGTGATATTATTCAGGAGCGCACCAAGATTCGTGTTTTGTTGGAGAACGACACGCGCGCCCGTTGTTATGCCGAGTATAATTGTAGCCGCTCAAAGGAGGAGAGCGATATAATCTATCTGCATTTGGGACGTGGTGTGGCTATCGGTATTGTAATTGATGGCAAACTCTACTACGGCAAGAATGGTTTTGCGGGTGAGTTTGGTCACATTCCATTCTTCGATAACGAGACTATCTGCGCTTGCGGTAAGAAGGGTTGTTTGGAGACCGAGGTGTCGGGTATCGCTATCGAGGAGAAGATTATCAAGTTAATCAAGAGTGGTGTAAACACTATCCTGCGCGAGAAGTATGACCGAGGTGAGCAAATTCATATAAACGATATTATCGCGGCAGCGCAGAATGACGACAACCTTTCGATTGAACTTATCGAGGAGGTGGGCGAGAAGTTGGGTAAGGCCGTAGCCTTCCTTATCAATACGTTCAACCCCGAGACCATCATCGTGGGAGGTAACTTGGCGGCTGCGGGTGATTATATTATGTTGCCGTTGAAGTCATCAACCAATAAGTATTCGCTCAACTTGGTATATAAGGATACCAAATTCCGTCAGTCGAAGATGTCGGAGAACGCTTGTGCGTGGGGTGTAGCGATGCTTATCCACAACAAGATTATCGGATTGTAATAATCGTCCCCGCTATGAACATCGAGGGTGCAATATGCCGTCTGCGAGCATTGGAGCCGCAGGATATTGATGTGATGTATGGTTGGGAGAACGATACTGACCTATGGCGAGTAAGCGGAACAATGGCCCCGTTTTCTCGCCATTCGCTTATGCGCTTTATCGAGGAGCAGCAATACGACTTTTACGCTTCGCGTCAGCAACGCCTTGTGATTGAGGCCGATGTGGATGGTGAGGCGAGGGCGGTCGGAGCCATTGACCTTTTTGATTTTGACCCGCAGAATCTTAGGGCGGGCGTAGGTATTGTAATTTCGTCTGAATATCGTCAGGCGGGGTATGCCAAAGATGCTCTATGCACGTTGGCTACTTATGTGAAGGATGTGTTGCGTATGCATCAGTTGTGGTGTAGCATTGGGGCCGACAACTATGCCAGCATACGTCTTTTTCGGGGCGCTGGTTTTGTGGAGTGTGGTCGCCGCCGAGAGTGGATACTTACGGCGGACGGCGCAATAGATGAAATCTTGATGCAGAAAATCTTATGATAGGGGTGTTCTGCCCTCTCCCTGTTATCTTGTCGAATACTCTTTTAGTTCGCGGGCGAGTGTTTTCTCTTGTCCGTCGGTTAGGCTATTGACCAATGCGTGAAATCGCGGAGAGTGGTTGTGATGAACGATGTGGGCCAACTCGTGCAGGATGACGTAGTCGCGCAGGTGTTCGGGCAGAATCATCAGAAATAATGAAAGCGATATGTTGCCAACGGCCGAGCACGAACCCCACTTCGAGCGTGACGCGCGAATACTTATCTTCCCGTATTTTAGATTGTGCCGAGCCGCTAATTCCGCAACTCGTTGGGGTAGGGTAGCCTTCGCAGCGGCACGCAGTTGCTCTATCTCTTTGGGCGTGATTTGTGCGGCACTTTTGCCTTCAGCGACGCGTTGTGCAAATTTTTCTTTAGTGGCTAAAATCCACTCTCGGCGTGAGGCGAGAAACTCCAATGCCTTTGTGCGTGAGGCGTATGGCGGGAACGATAGACGTACTTCGCCCGAAGGTTTTACCGATAACGAGATTCGTCTTGAGCGGCGTGTACAGCAAATCGTAACGTCGCCCACGACATCATCTCTCAAGACCTCTTTCATTGCTGAATTATTCGCCAATGCGCTGACGTACAACCTCAAAGAGCATTACAGCCGCCGCTGCCGATACGTTTAGCGATTCTATAGCACCAATCATAGGTATAGCCAACTGCTCGTCGCAGAGTTTCAATAACTCCTTTGAAATACCCGTATCCTCTGCGCCCATAACGATTACGGTGGGCTTGCTAAAGTCAGCATCGTAGATTAATTTGCGACTCTTCTCAGTGGCGGCTACACACTGGAAACCCTCTGCTTGCAGGGCTTTAAGAGTGTTGCGCAATGAGCCTACACGACAAACGGGAATACGGCTCAAAGCACCTGCCGAAGAACGCATAGCCTCGGAATTTACGGGAGCCGAGTTCTTTAGTGGCGTAATCAATCCGTGAGCACCAGCGCACTCTGCTGAGCGGGCGATTGCACCAAAGTTACGGACATCTGTCACACCGTCAAACAATACAACGAGCGGAGTCTCATCCTTGGGAACACGCTCCAAAATATCATTCAACTCTACGTACTCGATGGGGGCTATCTGTGCCACAACACCCTGATGATTGAGGCGAGTCAAGCGATTAAGTTTCTCGACAGGCACCTCCTGAATGCGTATGCGATGGCGGAATGCCAAGTCGCGCAACTCGGTCATTAGTTGTCCCTCGGCACCCTTGCGGATGTAGAGTCTTTCAATCTGCTTGCCTGTCTGTATAGCCTCGGCTACGGGACGTATGCCAAATACAATGTCGTTTGCCATATATGGTTAGTTTATTGATTCTCTGTTATCTCTAATTCATAAGAAGCCTTTTCCCATTCGTGCATCAAGTGGTCGTAGTGCTCCTTGAGTTTGTTGTACTCAATGTAGTCGGCTTCGTTGTAATCTGTTGCAGATGCAAATTTTGCATCATATTCCGCTATGCGGCTCTCTGTTGTGGCCAACTCCTCTTCGATGTTCTCAACAGCCTTGCGGAGTTTGCGAATGAGTTTCTCTTGCTCCTTCTTCTGCTCGTATGATAGTTTTCCTTTTGAGGCGCTCTTATCAGCCAAAGATGCAGTGCAGGGGGTGTCTTTTCTCTCAATCTCCTGCAAAGACTCCACCTTGCGTTTCTCGAGGAAATAGTATATGCCACCCAGGTACTCCTTTACGCCACCATCACGGAACTCGTAGATTCTATCAACCATTCCGTCGAGGAAATCTCGGTCGTGCGATACGACGATGACCGTACCGTCGTACTTCTGTATGGCGCGTTTTAGTATATCTTTCGAGCGCATATCCATATGGTTGGTAGGCTCATCCAATACCAGCAGGTTGTATGGCTCCAACATCAAGCGGGCCATAGCCAAGCGAGAACGCTCGCCACCCGATAGCACCTTCACCTTCTTATCTATATCCTCACCTCGGAACAAAAATGCGCCCAAGATATCACGCAGACGGGTGCGAATATCTCCCGTAGCGACTCTGTCCAAAGTGTCGAATACCGTAAATTCGCCATCCATCAAGTCGTCCTGATTCTGTGCGTAATATCCTATGTTGACGTTTGCTCCTAAATGTATCGTACCTTCGGTAGCCTCCAACTCGCCGATAATCATACGGGCCATTGTGGTCTTACCCTCTCCGTTACGGCCTACAAGGGCTATCTTCTGACCGCGCTCGATGGTGAAAGTCGCATCCGAGAATATTCTCTTTTGCCCGAAAGCCTTGCCGACCTCCTTAATCTCGGCTACAATCTGCCCTGAGCGTGGTGCAGGCGGGAATTTAATATTCAGCGTAGCCAAATCCTCCTCTTCGACCTCTATGCGGTCCAACTTTTCGAGTTGCTTGATACGCGACTGCACCTGATTACTCTTCGTAGGCTTGTAGCGGAATTTCTCGATAAACTCCTCTGTCTTCTCAATCAGACGTTGCTGATTTTCGTATGCTGCCATCTGTTGAGCACGGCGCTCGGCACGCAATTCAACAAATTTAGAATAGGGTACTTTATAATCGTATATGTGTCCTAAAGATAGTTCTACGGTGCGAGTAGTAACATTGTCCAAAAATGCACGGTCGTGCGAGATGAGTAGTACCGCTCCGTTGTAATTCTTCAGGTATTCCTCCAACCATTGAATACTCTCAATGTCGAGGTGATTCGTAGGCTCGTCAAGCAGGAAAATCGAAGGGCGACGCAAGAGCAATTTTGCTAACTCGATACGCATACGCCAACCACCCGAAAATTCGCTTGTGGCACGCGAAAAATCTTCGCGCTTGAATCCCAAGCCAAGCAGAGTCTTTTCGATGTCGGCCTCGCGTGTATCTCCTCCCAAAATGTGGTAGCGGTCCTGCACCTCATTCAATCGCTGAAGCAGTGCGGCATACTCCTCCGACTCATAATCCGTACGCTCGGCAATCTCATTTGTGAGTGATTCGCTTTCGGCCTCAAGTCGCAAAACCTCATCAAAGGCCTTCTCTGTTTCGGCCTTTAGCGTTGTGGTATCTGCGACACGCATCTGTTGCGGCAGGTAACCAATCGTACACTCGCCGTTTATGGTGACAGCGCCTTCTGTGGGTTGCTGTTCGCCTGTTATGATGCGCAACAACGTAGTCTTGCCAGCACCATTTTTGCCGACAAGACCTATACGGTCCTTTTCATTTATAAGGAATGATATGCCGTCAAAGAGAGTCCAACCTCCATAACTGACGGTTAAGTTATCTAATGAAATCACCTTGCGCCAAACGTAAATTTATGCTTTTAACATATTTACAATCTCTGCCTCAGGGTCTGCTGCGCCGAATACGGCACTTCCTGCAACGACTGCCTCGGCACCTGCATTGAATACATCTGCGGCATTCTTTGCCGATATACCGCCATCGACCTCAATCAAAAACTCTGCACCTTGCTCCTTGCGCATAAGTGCCAACTCTCGAATCTTGTCCAATGAGCCTTCGATGAACGATTGTCCTCCGAATCCAGGCTCAACGCTCATCACCAAGACCAAATCCACCTTGCTTATAATATCCTTCAATACCGAAGTTGGAGTCGCGGGCTTGATGGAGATACCGACCTTCGCACCAGCCTCGCGTATGGCGGATATACAACCGTCGATGTCTTCGGTAGCCTCATAGTGGAATGTCACATAGTCGGCTCCTGCCTCGACAAAGCGGCGCACATATTTTTCGGGCTCTACAATCATCAAGTGCACGTCCAGCACCTTGTTAGTGGCCTTGCGTATGGGCTTCATTACGGGAAATCCAAATGAGATGTTTGGCACAAAAACACCATCCATAACATCAATATGTACCCACTCCGCAGCACTGCGGTCAATCATTTTTGTATCACGTTCGAGGTTGCCGAAATCTGCCGACAACATCGAGGGAGAGATAATACGAGTCATTATATCAATAATTTTATTTGCAAAGATACGAATTAAAATGGTTTAATTGAGAAATTTAATCGCTATATTCGATTTTGTTTCGCACTTATATTTTGTAACTATCAAAAAAAATACTATTTTTGTTTTTAGAATAGATAAAAACATTGGAATAGAATGAAAAAGTTATTAGTTTTGATAGTAGCCTTGATGGCTTCGTTTACACTCTCGGCACAGGAGATGCGTTATGGTATTACGGGAGGTGTAAACTTTGCAAATATGCACAGCTCTGTTAGTTCGTCTGATGCTTATGTAGGATTTAACGCAGGTATTAAGGCCGAGATGGATTTGAGTTCAGTTGTTGCAGATGGTTTCTATGCCGATGCTCGTGCGCTCTATTCGCTCAAGGGTGGTCGCTGGTCGGGTGTTCACCAGAATTTGGGCTATTTGGCATTGCCTTTTAACTTCGGTTATCGTTTTGGTGTATCATCAGATATTAATATTTTGGCAGGTTTAGGTCCCTATTTCGGTCTTGGTGTTTTAGGTAAAAATGTAGTCAAGGTTGATGGCACAAAGGTGAAGAGCGACCTGTTTGGTGATAGTTTCAAGCGTTTTGATTTTGGTCTTAACTATAACGTAGGCGTTGAGATGTGGAATCAGTGGCAGTTCTTTGTGGGCTTCGAGCATAGCCTGCTCAATATTGCCAAGAGTAGCATAGATGGCGAGGGCGATATTAAGGTGCGCCCGTTGAACTTCTATATCGGCACAGCCTTTATGTTCTAATTTCTGAGCGATAAGATGAGGAAGAGTTCCTCGGACTTAATATTTTTTCATAAAAGATGCGGGAGCGAGTTGCTTTCGCATCTTTTTTGTATCAAGCATTGGTGAATGTTAAATTAAACACAAATGCTATGAAAAAATTTTTATCACTACTCACTATTGCTCTCTTCGCCTTCTCGGCTGTGACAACTGCCCAGAGCCTACACTTTGGTGTTACGGGGGCTATGAATTTGGCCAATTACTCGATGAGTGTCGATGGACTTTCGTTTGATACCGATTCGCGCATAGGTTTCAAGGCGGGATTTCAGATGGAGATTGATGCTCCGTTTATCTACGAAGGTTTTTACTTCGATTTGGGGGCGTTAATCAGCGCCAAAGGTGCCAAGATGTCCACTACGGTTGGAGATGTCAATGTCGATTGGACTTCGCGCCCCTATTATCTTGAAATGCCTATGCATATAGGCTATAATTATAGCCTGAACTCTTCGGGGAGTGTGCAATTCTTTGGCTCGTTCGGTCCTTATATCGCAGTGGGCTTATGGGGTACCGATAAGGTTACTATGGCCGATGAATCAACCAAGCCCGATAGTTTTGCATCGGATGGTATAAAGCGATTTGATTTTGGACTTGGCTTAAAAGGAGGTTTGCGCCTGTTCGACCATTATCGTATATTCGTCGGTTACGATTGGGGCTTGATAAATGTGGCGCAGGATGACGACTCGAAGATGAATAACCGCAATTTCTATGTGGGAGCGTCGTATATGTTCTAATATTAATAGAGGCTGTCCAACGGACAGCCTCTATCTTATCTCTGTAATCTCTACTTTATATTCACCATATTGATGATTGACCTCTCAGCAGCCTTGCGTGTCTGCTCATCGAGAATCACCTCTGGGCTTTCAGCCTCCAGACAACTTACGATGTTCTCCAGTGTTACCATCTTCATATAACGGCACTCGTTACATCCGCAAGTTGAGTCCATAGGCGGTGCAGGGATGAAGGTCTTGTTGGGGTATTGCTTGCGCATCTCGGCTAATATACCAGCCTCTGTTACGACGATAAACTCCTCGGCATCAACCTCTCCGCAGTAGGTCAATATGCCGGCGGTAGAGCCTACATAATCGGCTACTTCGGCAATATAAGCCTTGCATTCGGGGTGTACGACAATCTTTGCCGCGGGGTGTTGTTTCTTTAGGTCCAATATCTTCTCCAACGAAAACTCTTCGTGAACGGTGCAAGCGCCATCCCATATTACCATATTATCGCGGCCAGTAAGTTTCTGAATATATGCACCCAAGTTTCTGTCGGGGGCAAATATTATAGGTTGGTCACTCGGGATACTCTCCACAACCTGCAACGCATTTGACGATGTGCAACATACATCAGTCAATGCCTTGACACCTACCGATGTGTTGACATACGATACAACTTTGTGGTCGGGATATTTGGCCTTGAAAGCAGCGAACTCTTTGGCATCGCACGACTCGGCCAACGAACATCCCGCCTCGGGTACGGGAATCAGCACCTTCTTGTCGGGTGATAGCACTTTGGCTGTCTCGGCCATAAAGTTTACTCCCGCAAACAGGATTATCTTGGCATCTATGTCGCGCGCCTTTACCGACAGGGCCAACGAATCGCCCAAGAAATCAGCCACCTGCTGCACCTCGTCGCGGGTGTAGTAGTGCGCCAATATTACGGCGTTTTTCTCCTTCTTGAGTTGCTCTATGCGCTTGAAAAGTTCTTCGCGAGTAGCCATATTTACCCTCCTAATATAGAAAATTATTCAACCTGAATATTCATACTTATATCCATCGCCTTAACCGTGTGTGTCAAAGCGCCTACGCTGATGAAATCGACACCCGTAGCGGCAACCTCTTTCAAGCGAGGGATATTCATATTGCCCGAAGCCTCGGTCTTAATGCCCTTGTTGGCGGCCTTGATAATCTCTACAGCCTCGGTCATTGTTGCGTTGTCCATATTGTCCAACATAATGATGTCGGCATCGGCAGCAATCGCCTCTCTAACCTCATCGAGGTTTGTTGTCTCGACCTCAATCTTGATGTCGGGTGTGATGTTGGCGCGTACCTGCTCAACAGCTTTCGTGATGCCGCCCGCCATCTTGATGTGGTTAACCTTAATCATCGCCATATCGTCCAATCCCATACGGTGGTTTGTGCCGCCGCCGTGCTTTACGGCCATCTTATCCAATACACGCAAACCTGGTGCCGTTTTGCGTGTGTCCAGCAATTCGGTAGAAGTGCCGACCAACTCTTTGACGTAGCGAGCAGTCTCGGTTGCTATACCGCACATACGCTGGAAGATATTGAGCGAAAGACGCTCTCCGCGCAACAGGGTAGGGTAGGTGGCCTCAATTTTTAGGATTACATCACCCTTCTTTACGCTGTCGCCATCGTTGAAGTAGGCGGTAAATACCACATCCTTCTGGAAGTATTCGTAAACCATCTTTACAATCTCCAAACCCGAAATCACACCCTCCTGCTTCGCTGTCATCGTTGCTACAGCATTCATCGTAGCGGGAATAATCGAATCGGTGGTAACATCACCTGTATTTATATCCTCCTCGATACCGAGGTCGATTAACTTCTTGATTAAGTTTTCGTACTGCATATTTTGTGTAAATTAAAATCGACTAAAAATTGAAACAATCGCCATTAACCTCTGCTGTGGTAAACTCCTTGCCTCGCTGCTGTACCGAGTGTACGGCGTAGTTCTCGTCGGCGCAAGCATAATCCTCGCGGTAGTGTCCGCCTCGGCTCTCCTTGCGCATAAGGGCAGGGGTCATAATCAGAGTCGCTACCGTAAGCAGACGGCGTGATGCCTCCTTGAAGAACTCTCTGTGGTCGTTATCGTTAGTGGCGACATCTGCTTCGAGTTTAAGTTTGAGGGCATTGATTCTATTTAATCCCTCGGTAAGTCCCTCCTCGCTACGGATAATACCCGCATAACGGTTCATTATATTCGATACCTCGCACTTGAGTTCGGCATAAGCCTCACGGTTAGCCTCCTCGCGGCAGAACATCTTCTCAAATGAGGGAATATTTTCAATCTTGCCAACCGTAACCGAATCTTCAACAGCGCGGTTTGCAAAGACCAAACACTCAATGAGTGAGTTCGATGCCAAACGGTTCGCTCCCATAATGCCCGTTGCGGCAATCTCTCCACATACATACAAACGCTCGATGTCTGTGCGGCCATTGTGGTTTGAGGCAATACCTCCCACAGTGTAGTGCGCCGCGGGTGCTACGGGAATCTCTTGTGTAAGGTCGTGCCCATACTCCTGACACTTGGCGTGTATTCCAGGGAATCGCTTTAGAATCTTTTCGCGGTTTAGATGGCGCAACGACAATGTGACGTGCTGAACATCATCCTTTATCATCTGCTTGAATATCGAGCGGGCTACAATGTCGCGCGGAGCCAACTCTGCCAATTCGTGAATGGGCACCATAAAACGCTTGCCGCGTTTGTCCAATAGGTGTGCGCCCTCACCACGAACAGCCTCGCTGATAAGTATCGCTTTTGGTGAGTCTTTCTGATATAGAGCCGAGGGGTGGAATTGAATAAACTCCATATCCACAATTCGGCATCCTGCGTTATAGGCAATCGCCAATCCGTCGCCTACCGTTGTCTCGGGGTTTGTCGTGCGGGCATATATTGCCGATGTGCCACCCGATGTAATGAAGACGTGGTTGGCGTATAACAATACCTCGCTACCTTTATCTGCTACGTTCTCTGCTGCCTGCAATTTCTCATTTTCGCTCCAGCATCTAACGCCATAACATACGCCATCCTCGATTAATAAGTCGAGTAGGGTAGTATTCTCGAAAATCTCGATGTTGTCGCGCTGATTGACTTTCGAAATTACGAACTCCGTAATCCATCTGCCCGTAGAGTCGCCTCCAGCGTGAAGGATTCTTCTTTTGTGGTGGCCACCCTCCAGGCCTAACGCCAAAGCACCACCTTCGGTATCGAATTTCATACCATCGGCGATAATTTCTGCGATTCTGTCGGGACCATCGTTCACCAAAATATCAACAGCCTCCTCCTCGCACAAACCTCTACCTGCGATGAGTGTGTCCGACTTGTGAATTTGCGGGTCATCGTCGCCTGCCGTCACTACGGCAATGCCACCTTGCGCATTAAACGAATTGCTCTCTCGTATATGAGATTTGGTGATAACGGCCACATTGCCCTTGAACGAAGCCTTGTAGGCTGCATACAATCCCGCAAGTCCGCTACCGACGATTATATAATCAAACTTATGCATCTTAATCGGTTAATAATCGTTGCAAAATTATCAAAAAAAGTCAAAAAATCGCCATAAAAACAGATAAAAGTAACCCAAACGGCATTATTTGTTAATTTTTTAACACATATTTTGCCTTTTACAAACAAATAAGGTTGCCGAATTGGTATTTCGGCAACCTTATTATGCTCTTTTGTTGAGTTAAATTTCCTCTCTCGCTTACTCCTGCTTGGCGGCACGCTTGCGGTCCACCTCGTTCAAAAGAATCTTTCTTAAACGCATAGATTTGGGTGTAACCTCTACGTACTCGTCAGCCTTGATATACTCCAAAGCCTCCTCCAACGAGAATACTTTTGGCGGTACGATAACAGCCTTGTCATCAGCACCCGAAGCACGCATATTGGTAAGTTGCTTTGCCTTTGTGACGTTGATTGTAATATCACCCGAGCGAGTGCTTTCGCCCACGACCTGACCGCAATATACCTCATCCATCGGCGAGATAAAGAAACGACCTCTATCCTGCAACTTGTCAATAGAGTAGGCGTAAGCCGTACCCGTCTCTGACGCAATCAACGAACCGTTTGTACGCATCTCAATCTCTCCCATCCAAGGCTCAAAATCCTTCAAGCGGTGAGTCATAATAGCCTCTCCAGCCGTAGCGGTAAGCATCGACGAACGCAGACCGATAATTCCTCTCGAAGGTACCAAGAATTCCAGACGGGTACGCTCTCCGTCAGAATTCATATTTGTGAGGTTACCTTTGCGCTTTGTCACCATCTCGATAACTGTACCTGCACATTCGTCGGGGCAATCGACAGTCATCTCCTCAACAGGCTCGCACTTTATGCCGTCAATCTCCTTGATGATAACCTTTGGCTGTCCTACCTGCAACTCATATCCCTCACGGCGCATCGTCTCGACCAATACAGAGAGGTGCAATACACCACGTCCGTAAACCACGAATGAATCGGCATTCAATCCCGGCTCTACTCTTAATGCAAGGTTACGCTCCAACTCTCTGTCCAAACGCTCCTTCAGGTGGCGTGATGTCACGAACTTGCCATCGCGTCCGAAGAAAGGCGAGTTGTTGATTGTAAACAACATCGACATTGTAGGCTCATCAATAGCGATAGGAGGCAGTGGCTCGGGGTTTTCGTAGTCGCAAATCGTGTCGCCAATCTCGAAGCCCTCGATTCCTACCATAGCGCATATTTCGCCACACTCTACCTGCTCAACCTTCTTCTTGCCCAGACCGTCAAAAACCATCAACTCCTTGATTCGAGTCTTTATCATAGTCTCGCCGTCACGCTTTGCAAGTGTAACGTTCTGACCAGCACGCAAAACTCCGCGTGTGAGTTTACCCACTGCAATACGGCCTACATAAGGTGAATACTCCAACGATGTAACCAACATCTGTGGCGTACCCTCAACCACTTCGGGTGCAGGAATCTCATCGATTATGGCATCCAACAATGGTGCGATAGAGTCCGTAGGCTCGTTCCAGATGTGTGACATCCAGCCCTGCTTTGCCGAGCCGTATATTGTTTTGTAATCCAACTGCTCCTCGGTAGCATCCAGCGAGAACATCAAGTCAAACACCTGCTCGTTTACCACTTCGGGACGGCAGTTTGGCTTGTCTACCTTGTTAATTACGACGATAGGTTTCTTACCCAAAGAGAGTGCCTTCTGCAGTACGAAACGAGTCTGTGGCATTGTGCCCTCAAAGGCATCGACAAGCAACAACACTCCGTCACACATATTCAACACTCGCTCCACCTCGCCACCAAAGTCGGCGTGGCCCGGGGTGTCAATGATGTTGATTTTGTAATCCTTGTATATTACCGATACATTCTTCGATAGGATGGTGATACCGCGCTCACGCTCCAGGTCGTTGTTATCCATAATAAGGTCGCCCGTATTGGTCTCGGTGCGAAGCAAGTGGCCTGCAAGAATCATCTTATCGACCAATGTCGTCTTGCCGTGGTCAACGTGCGCAATAATTGCGATGTTGCGAATTTTTTGCATAGTAATTGAAATTAATGGCGCAAAGTTAATAATTTATCGTTAAAATGTTCTACTTTTGTTCTCCTATTCAATCAAATGAGGTTATGGATTTCAGTATAAAGGTAAAAGATTATAGCGAAGTGTATGTTGGCGGAGTGGCTGAATTGTTGCCACGCCTGCTGCCCGATAAGCGTGTTATTGTTATCTCCGATACCAATATCGACCGCTACTATCACTCTATGCTTGAGCCTTTTGACCATATCCTAATAGGTCTGGGTGAGTCGAGTAAGACGCTGCTCACCGTTGATACTATCTACCGTCGCCTGATAGAGTTGGGCGCCGACCGCTCGACATTTATTTTGGGCGTAGGTGGAGGCATTGTGACCGATATTGCAGGTTTTGCTGCTGCTACCTATATGCGTGGTCTTGAATTTGGATTTGTCTCTACATCGTTGTTGGGGCAGGTCGATGCGAGCGTTGGTGGCAAGAATGGTGTGAATGTCGATGGTTATAAAAATATGGTCGGCACATTCCGCCAGCCACGATTTGTGATATGTGACGTCAATATGTTGCGTACGCTCCCCAAGCGCGAGTTCCGTTCGGGTTTGGCCGAGGTCATAAAGTCGGGTATCATTGCCGACAGGGAGTTGTTCGAGATGCTTGAGGGTGCAGATTTTGCAACTTTGCAACGCGATACCGCACTCCTGCAACAGATTGTCTATCGTGCTATCAGTGTCAAGGCGGCGATTGTCGAGCGCGATGAGTGCGAGACGGGTGAAAGACGTCTGCTTAATTTGGGCCATACGTTGGCTCACGCTATCGAGAAGACCTCTTCGAAGATGAATCACGGCGAGGCTGTAGCGGTAGGCTTGTCGTTAATTTCTGATATTGCGGTCAAAGGTGAACTTTTGGCGCAGGGCGATAATGAACGTATCCAGAATCTTCTTCAGCGAGCAGGTTTCTGTTTAGAGCCGCCTGTGACGAAGAGTCAGATGTTGAAGGCTATATCGAAGGACAAAAAGAGTGAGGGCAATTTTATTAATGCCGTATTCCCCCGAACCATTGGTAAATGCGTTGTAGAGAAGATGCCACTCGATGAATTTAAGGCACTTATTTAGTAATAAATAATAAAAAGACGGCCAAAACTAATTTGGCCGTCTTTTTTATGCTAAAGTATACTCTACTCAATCACAATCTCATATTGGTCATACTCTGCTGTACGCCAAGCCAAGTGCTGTGTCAACTTCGAGAGCGCAAACATTGGCGAGAATGTGCGTACGCCGATAGTCTTTCCGTCGGGCTTGAACTCCAATATACGCAACCAGCAGTCGCCACCATTACCGTTCCAATCACCGTCGCCCTGCTGCGAGTTAAACATCATCTGTGGAATGTTGCGACCATCGGCAGCCTTATCGACGCGATATGACGAAGTGGGTTTGAAGTTAGTCTTTGCTACGTCACCGTCAATTTTTGGCGCAGCACCTGTGTGACCACACAAAACCAAGCAGATATTCTTTGATGGATATACCAACTTCTGCCAAACAGCCTCTGCCCAGTTGCAAGGTGATAGTGTGTAACCCTCTTTGGCAATGCGATTACCTGCTGTGCCCAACCACGAGTGAGTGAGAATGATAACCTTGTGATTCTTGTATGCCTCCGACTCGGTGAGTTGCTTTGCCCACTCGATAGCCTCGTCGCGCGGAGCAAACTCAAACGTGATAACGAGAATCTTTCCCCAAGCCTTGTCGATAAATTCATAAGCCGAGTTCTCCATTGTGTGTACACCCTCCCAATTCGGGCAGGTCGATACCAAGCACTTCTCGAATTTGATGTTTCTTTCGGGGCGGATGAACTCTGGTGCCAACGAGTGGCGGTCTGTAGCCGTAATGTGGCCAATGTCGTGATTACCTTGTGCTACGACATAGGGCAGACGGTTATCCAAACGGCTCAATGCTCGCGATACCGCCTCCCACTGCTGACGGCCCGTTTGGTCGCCATTGTAGTCGTTGGGTAGGGGATATGAAATCTGCTTGCCGTTCTGCTCCACCATATCGCCTGTGAAGAGTGCCGCCTTGATATTCAGACGGTCGATATTTTGTGCAATCCAAGCCGTTTGCAGGTCAAACAAAGGCTGGTTTGCCGCAAATTTTGTATAACTCTGCGGGTCGGGTACCAAAATCATAGAGAAAGACCCCTCCTCCTGCAATGTGGGATATACGGGAATTACAGGCTCACCCTTTGGGCTTTGTGCCAATGCTACGCCTGTTGTGATTAGCGCGCAGGCCATTAATAAAAGTTTTTTCATAGTTTTATGTAGTTTTTTTTAGTTAGTATATAAATCTAAAATAGTACTCCTTCGCCGCTGTTGTCGGGCGTAAAACCAAGATGTTGGTATGCCAATTCCGTAGCCTCACGTCCGCGTGGAGTACGCTTGATGAATCCCTCCTTTATAAGGAATGGCTCGTAAACATCCTCTATCGTTCCTGCCTCTTCGCCTACGGCAGTCGCTATGGTGTTGAGGCCCACGGGACCACCCTTAAATTTCTCAATTATAGTCGATAATATCTTGTTGTCCATCTGGTCCAGTCCTCGCGAATCGATGTTCAAGGCCTTCAACGCAAAGCGTGTAATCTCAAGGTCGATATGTCCCTCGCCCTTTACCATTGCAAAGTCTCTTACGCGACGCAACAATGCATTCGCAATACGCGGCGTACCTCGTGAACGTAACGCGACCTCCCAAGCCGCATCGTCATCAATCGATATGTCGATGATTCGGGCCGAACGCTTTACGATGCCGCTCAATACCGCAGTGTCGTAATACTCCAAGTGACAGTTTATGCCGAAACGGGCACGTAGAGGCGATGTGAGCAATCCGCTGCGTGTCGTAGCACCAATGAGCGTAAACGGTGCCAACTCTATCTGAATAGAGCGGGCCGACGGGCCTTTGTCCAGCACAATGTCAATCTTGTAATCCTCCATTGCCGAGTATAGGTACTCCTCGACAATAGGGCTCAAGCGGTGAATTTCGTCGATGAAGAGTACATCGCCCGCATTTAGGTTGGTGAGCAATCCTGCCAAGTCGCCTGGCTTATCCAATACAGGGCCCGATGTGGTTTTGAGTTGCGCACCCATCTCGTTGGCGATGATGTTTGCCAATGTTGTTTTACCCAATCCCGGAGGTCCGTGTAACAAGACGTGGTCCAATGAATCGCCACGCATAAGAGCCGCCTTGATGAAAATCTTCAGATTCTCGACAATCTTATCCTGCCCCGAAAAGGCGGTAAGTTCCTGAGGTCGAATCTTGTTTTCGAAATCAGCGTCACTCTCTATATTTCTCATATTTCGGTCTACACCCATAATAGCATCCGATTTTTATTCGTTACTCTATTCAACTATTTTACTCCCACATCCCTTCTATAATTGTTGATGCAACGAGTCTATATTCTTTGCAAATATAACCAAAAATACTTTAATATTCTATTATAAATATCGACAAAAAGTCATCGACTCCGAGAGATAGGATGAAAAAGCCTATAAGATAGTACATTTTGACATCTCTTCTAATCGCTTTTTGCCTACCTTTGCCACTCCGATTAGTTAGGTTCTTTGAGGCTCGTTGCAATGTGGCTTATGGTGTTTGTTGTGCAGTTGTGTGTGCTCCTTAATTTATGTTGCGTATAAACAGAAATGAAAGAAATCGCTGCGGCGAAGAGACCGCATTTTGGAATAATTGTACAAAATCTTATACCAAAACGCGAAAACGCGAAAACTTTTTTTGTTTTGTAGTTTTCTTTGCATATATTTGCAGGCGTATAATTTGGGATGATTATGACACAGCAGGAAAAAATTGTCGAACACGTATCGCAAATGGTATTATCTATGGGCGTCAAATCGGTCCGTATGGACGATGTGGCTTCGTCGCTCGGTATGTCCAAGCGAACGCTTTATGAGTTGTTTGGCGATAAGGAGGAGTTGCTTTATCAGAGCGTAGTCTATGTGATGGTTAAGCGTAATAAGCAACTTTTTGCGCAGGTTAAGGAGTGCGAAAATATGCTTGAAACACTGCTTACGAGCCTGCGTATTTTTACTGGTGTCGGTCATATAGATGACAAGGAGAAACGATTGGCTTTCAACCTCAAGAAATTCTATCCTAATGTCTATGAGCGATTGCAGCGTTTCCAGTCGGAGAGTAGCCTTGCTGGTTTGCAGTATGCGTTGGACCGCTGTTTAGAAGAGGGTTATATCGACCCTGTTGTCGATGTTGAGTTGATGGCTCGCTTGTTCTTCTCTTCTACGGCGATATATATGTATGATATGAATATTACTCTGCCCGAGCATATTAGCCGCGAAGAGGCTTTTGGCGCAATGGTAATAAACTTTTTGCGAGGTCTTGCTACGGTCAAGGGCTTGCAGGTAATTGACGAGATAATCGCGCGTGAGCCTCGTCCTAAAACCCTCAAACAACGTCGCCAGGAGAGCGAGCAGCGCGAGGGTGAGTTGAATGGAAATAATTAATATAAAAGTATAAAATTAAGTAATGGTTATGAAGATGAAAAATCTCTTTTTTACGTTGTTGATGCTCTTTGGCATTGCAACGGTGCCTGCAATGGCACAAGAGACACAGAGTGCCACTGCAGATTCAGGAACGTTGGTTCTGACTTTGGAGCAGGCTCTCGAAATCGCTTTGAGCGAGAATCCTACGGTGAAGATTGCCGATGAGACTATTCAGGCCAAGAAGTATGCCAAGAAGGGTACTTATGCCGCTTTGTGGCCCGATATTTCGGCTTCGGGTTCATTCCAGCGTTATATCGAGAAACCATCGTTCCACATTATGGGCCAGACCGTGAAGATGGGTACAACAAATACCGTTTCTGGTGGTTTACAGGCTGCGATGCCTTTGGTTAATGCGCAGTTGTGGAGGTCGCTCAAACTATCGGCTATGGATGTAGAGTTGGCTGTTGAGCAGGCTCGTTCATCACGCATCGATATGATTGAGCAGGTGTCAAAGGCCTTCTATCAGGTTTTGCTGGCAAAGGACTCTTACGAGGTATATAAGCGAGTATACGATAACGCTGTCGAGAATCATAAGATTGTCGAGAAGAAATATACTTTGGGTGCTGTTTCGGAGTATGATTTTATCCGCTCAAAGGTTTCGGTAAGCAATGCCGAGCCTAATGTTTTCGAGGCAGAGAACTCTATCATCGTTGCATTGTGGCAGATGAAGGCTTTGTTGGGACTCGATTTGGATAAGAAGATTGACTGCGCAGGCAAGTTGGCCGATTTTGAGGATGCTATGAGTGCTCGTATTGAGACTCCTACAACCCTTGCTAATAACTCTGCGATGCGTCAGTTCGACATTCAGGAGCGTATGCTTAACCAGACACTTAGAATGCAGCGTGCAACAAACCTTCCTTCGCTTACGGCATCTATCAACTATATGGTCAATGCGATGGATGAGTCGATGGCTATTAATAAATATAAGTGGATGGGCTCATCTACGGCTCTTGTGTCGTTGAACGTGCCTATCTTCTCGGGTGGTAAGCGTCGCGCCACAATCAATCAGGCAAAGATTAACCTTACTACTTTGCAGTTGCAGCGCGAGAACACCGAGCGTCAGTTGCACACCGCGATTATGCAGTACGAGAGCAGTATGCAGACCAGCCTTAAGCAGTATCACGCTTCATCGGAGAATATCTCACAGGCCAAGCGCGGTTACGAAATCGCTGTTAAGCGTTACGAGGTTGGTGGCGGAACACTCGTCGATGTTGATAACTCACAGTTGGCATATACTCAGGCCGAGTTGTCACGTAGCACAGCCATCTTCAACTACTTGATTAATCAGGTGTCGTTGGATAAGATTAAGGGTACATATTCAGAAGAAAACTAAAAAAGAGAGATAAGATATGAAAATGAATCTATTTGTTCGTTCACTGCTTATTGGCGGTGTATGTGTAGCAAGCGTTGCTTGCGGTAGCAAGAAGAGTGCTGAGGTGGCCGAGCAGCCTGTAGAGGTTGCAAAGCCAAAGGTTACTACCGAGGTTGTAAAGACTCAGGATGTTGATATGCAGAGCGTATTTATGGGTACCATCGAGGGTTATGCCGTAAATAACATCACTCCGCAGCAGCCTCGCCGTATCACACGCGTATTGGTCGATGTTGGAGACCGCGTGTCGGCAGGTCAGAAGGTAGCCGAGTTGGATAATTCATCATTGGCACAGGCCAAGGCTCAGTATGATAATGCAAAGGCTTCGTTTGAGCGTTCTGACGAATTGTATAAGTTCGGTGGCGAGTCAAAGGCAAGTTGGGAGGCTGTAAAGACTCAATATGAGGTTGCTAAACTCACATACGAGAATCTTTTGGAGAACACTACTTTGGTGTCGCCTATCTCTGGTGTGATTACTGCACGTAACTATGACAATGGTGATATGGTTGCTAGTCAGCCTATCTTCGTAGTACAGCAGATTAGCCCCGCAAAGGTTATTATCAGTGTTTCAGAGAACCTTTACTCTTATCTTAAGAAGGGTATGCCCGTAAGCATCGAGTTGGATGCTATCCCCGAGCAGACTTTCGAGGGTAAGATTCACCGTATCACACCTTCAATCGATGCCGCTACTCACACTTTCCCCGTTGAGATTGTGATTCCTAATGGCAAGGAGCAAATCAAGCCAGGTATGTATGCTCGCGTTACTATGAAGTATGGTACTCGCCAGAACATCGTAGTGCCCGACCGTGCAGTGGTTAAGATGTTGGGTTCGGGTGACCGTTTCATCTATGTTTGCAAGGCTGATGGTACAGTCTCTTACCAGAAGGTTGAGTTGGGCCGCCGTATGCAGGATAAGTATGAGGTGTTGAGCGGTATTGCCGACGGTGACGAGGTAGTTGTAACAGGCCAGGCAGCATTGAAGGATGGTTTGGCTGTTGAGCGCGCTAACTAATAAAAAGTTTGTTGTTTAACGAGAAAATCACAGAACGATGAATATATATAAGACATCGGTCAATAACCCGATAACCACCATAATCCTCTTCGTAGCGATTATGATTTTTGGTGGTGTGTCGCTTTCGCGATTGGGTATCGACCTATTCCCCGATATCGAGTCGAACGCTATGATGGTGATGACGACTTACCCGGGTGCGAGTGCCGAGGATATCGAGAACAATGTAACTCGCCCTATCGAGAACGTGCTTAATGGTGTTGACCACCTTAAGGATATCACCTCACAGTCGAAGGAGAATATCTCAATCGTATCGTTGGAGTTTGAGTATGGTTACGATTTGGATATCTTGGCCAACGATGTGCGCGATAAACTCGATATGTTGTCAACTCTGCCTGATGGTACAAGTCAGCCTATCATCTTCAAGTTCTCATCTGATATGATGCCCGTGTTGATGGTTGGTGTTACTGCCGAGGAGAGTTTGTCGGGATTGTATAAGATTTTGGATGACCAGATTGTAACTCCGTTGGCACGTGTCGATGGTGTGGGTACTGTATCAATCGCGGGTATTCCCCAGCGTGAGATTCAGGTATATTGCGACCCCAGCAAGTTGGAGGCCTATAATCTTACTATCGAGCAGATTTCGTCGGCTATCGCTGCTGCTAACCGCAATACTCCTGCTGGCTCATTCGATATCGGTTCTAATGCCTATTCGTTGCGTGTGGACCACGAGTTTGAGGACCCATCGGAGATGTATAACCTCGTAGTGGGTTATCGTAACGGTGCGCCTATCTTGCTCAGCGACGTGGCTACAATCAACGATACAGTTCAAGAGCGTATTCAGGAGGCGTTCCACGGTGGAGAGCAGGGTGGTATGATTATCGTGCAGAAGAAGTCGGGCGCCAACTCTGTGGAGATTGCTCAAAACGTTCAGGCTTACATTAACGAGATTAAGGGTAACCTCCCGACCGACGTAAATATCTTTACGATTATGGATACGTCGGATAACATCATCTCGACAGTTCACTCTTTGCGCGATACCATTATCACTACATTCTTGCTTGTGATGTTGGTAGTGTTCCTCTTCTTGGGTCGTTGGCGTGCAACAATCGTCGTTGTGCTTACAATCCCTATTTCGTTGTTGGCCGCTATTATCTATATCTTCGCAACGGGTGAGACGCTTAACATTATTACAATGTCGTCGCTCTCTATCGCCATCGGTATGGTTGTCGATAACGCTATCGTGGTATTGGAGAATATTACCTCTCACATCGATAGAGGAGCCAAGCCCAAGCAGGCCGCAATCTTTGCGACCAAGGAGGTGGGTATCTCTGTAATGGGTGGTACGCTTACTACCATTGCCGTGTTCTTGCCTTTGACTATGGTGACAGGTATGGCTGGTGTCTTGTTTAACGCTATGGGTTGGATGGTTACCATTACACTTACCATCTCAACAATCGCAGCCGTTACATTTACTCCAGTGTTGTGCTCAATGATGATGAAGCAGAATCCCAAGAAGGCGTGGTTCCAGGGTAAGATTGATGCCGTGATGGAGGTATTTAATAACTTCTATGGCCGAGTCCTTGCGTGGTGCGTAAATCATCGTAAGGTTATTATCTTGGGTGCCGTAGCATTGTTTGCGGCAGTTATGGGACTCATCGCTCCTAACGTGAAGTCGGAGTTCTTCCCCGTACAGGATAGTGCATCTATCTCTGCCGAGATTCAGTTGCCCGCAGGTACACGTCAGGAGATTACTCGCGAGTTGGCTTTGGAGTT
>JAZOVT010000044.1:0-5914 GCA_045658845.1 Alistipes sp. | reverse complement strand
CCATAAGCGAGTATGTATATAATAATGAATATTAAAGATTTGTCACTTTTGAGAGAATGTTTGATAAAAATATCTATATTTGTATTGTTATAAATACATTTAGTGTTATGAAAAGAAGAAACTACCCCTTATTCCTGTTGTTGGCGGCTTTGATGCTGGTCGGTTGTGACCAGGTGCCGCAAGAGTCTTTTGAGCGTTCTGATTATTATACGCGAGGCATAGGCCAATATCCTGGTTTGCCTGCCGAGGACCCATCTCCCGAACTTGCTCCTGCGGATGAGTATCGTAATATTGCTCGTCTGCGTGCGGCTTATCATTCGTCAAGTTACGATTATAATCTTACGGCACAACTCGTGACCGATGGTATCATTACAAGCGAAGAGCCTGCCTATATGGAGTTTACTACGCACGATGGCGATGTACGTTTGCGTGAGAGAGAGTGGACTACCGATGGTGGCCCGTATTCGAAGAATACTCTACGAGGTGCCGATGTCTATATGCAATACGCTATGCATAATTGGACCGAGAAGGTTGATGAGATAACCTTTTTAGGAACGGTGGCTTATGACGACAAGGTTGCTACGAAGGGTTATAAGATTACTTTCGAAGGCTCGAATGATGGCGAGAAATGGGTTGAATTAGGAGTGTTAAGCGGTGATGGCCTGCCAGGTCGCGAGGGTCGCAATGTGGTACAGACTGACCCCAATAAACAGACCGAGAAGATAGAGTATCATACCCGTTCGTTGGGTGAGCGCCTTAAGTTGAATAACGTCGCCGATTATGCCGCTTATCGTATGCGATTGGTGATGGAGGGTGCTGTAGAGTGGTCATTTACGGCTGTCGATTTCTTCTATGGAGGTGAGCAGATTGAGATGCTCGCGTCGAAACATTTTGGCAGTGCGTGGATGAGTGCTGGTGGCCAAGAGGAGTGGGTGTATATCGATTTGGGTAGCCACTCGACTTTCGATAAGGTTACACTTCATTGGATACATAAAGCCGCAAAGGGTAAGATTCAGACCTCTAACGATGCCAAGCGTTGGCGCAATGTTGCGTCACTCTCTTCAGGTAATGAGAGCGCAGAGCAAATAGAGTGTAAGGGCGAAGGTCGTTATGTGCGCATCCTAATGCAAGAGCCTGCTAACGGTGAGCGATACGCATTGAGCGAGGTCGAGATTATGGGCCGAGGTGGTATCGTTGCACAGCCCAAAGCGCAACCCGCAGCCGACGGAGGAAAGTATGCCTTGATGGGTGGCAGTTGGAAATTACAACGTGCGTCAGAGGTTGAGGTCTCTGGTGAGGTCATATCTAAGGCTGGTTACGATGTTCAGGATTGGGTTGTGGCTACAGTGCCGGGTACAGTCCTCACAAGTTACCGAAATGTAGGTGCAATTCCCAATCCTAACTATGCTGATAATATCTTCCAGGTGTCGGAGTCATTTTTCAATTCCGATTTCTGGTATCGCAATGAGTTTGAGTTGCCCGCCAACTTTGCTCGCGAGAAGGTATTCCTTAACTTCGATGGCTTGAATTGGAAGGCCGATATCTACCTCAATGGCGAGAAGATTGGCCGTCAGGAGGGTGCATTTATTCGTGGTGCATACGATGTTACCAATCGCTTGGTTGAGGGCAAAAATGTCGTAGCCGTTAAGATTGAGAAGAATGCACATATTGGTGCCGTAAAGGAGAAATATGAGTATAACACTGACTTCAATGGCGGTATCCTCGGTGCTGATAATCCTACATTCCACGCAACAATCGGGTGGGATTGGATTTCGACTATCCGAGGCCGTAATATCGGTATCTATAACGATGTTTATCTGACTACATCGGGTAAGGTTACACTCCACGACCCATTTGTGCAGACCTCGTTGTCGCAACCTTCGTTGAAGGCTACACTCACGCCCGAAATATTTGTCAAGAATCACGATTCGGCATTGGTTAAGGGTGTGCTGAAGGGAGCGATTGGCGATATCAAGTTCGAGCAGGAGGTTACTCTGGCCGCAGGCGAGAAGCGAGTTGTTAAGTTTGAACCAACGAAATTTGCTCAACTTCGTGAGCAGTCGCTTAATCTATGGTGGCCGAAGGGATATGGTGAGCCATATCTCTACGATGCAGAGTTTGAGTTTGTGGTTGCTGATGCCACATCCGACAAAAAGGAGTTCAAGGTTGGTGTGCGCCAGATGGCGTTCAATGAGGATAATGGTATATTGAGCCTCTTTATTAACGGTCGCCGTTTCATTGGTCGAGGTGGTAACTGGGGCTTCGGTGAGAACAACCTCAATTATCGCGGTCGTGAGTATGATATTGCCGTAGAGCATCACGCCAATATGAACTTCACGATGATGCGAAATTGGGTTGGTCAGATTGGCGACGAGGAGTTGTATGAGGCGTGCGACAAGCACGGTATTATGATATGGCAGGACTTTTGGTTGGCCAATCCCGTTGATGGCCCTAATCCTTATGATAACGAGATGTTTATCGCCAATGCCGAGGATTATGTGCGCCGTATGCGTAGCCACGCATCTATTGGCTTGTATTGTGGTCGTAACGAAGGTTACCCGCCCAAGGTTATCGACGATGCCCTGCGCCGTATCGTGCGTGACGAGCATCCCGGTTTGCACTATATCTCAAGTTCGGCAGATGATGTTGTAACGGGTCACGGTCCATATCGTGCATTGCCTCCAAAGGAGTATTTCACGCTGGAGAATGGCAAGGATAAGTTCCACAGCGAGCGAGGAATGCCCAACGTTATGAACTATGAGAGTTTGGCCCGTACACTCAAGGAGGAGGACCTTTGGCCGCAGAGCAATAAGTGGGGCCAGCACGACTATACGATGGAGGGTGCACAGGGCGGCTCATCGTTCAATGCAATTATCGAAAATGGCTTTGGCGCACCACAGAGTGCCAAGGAGTTTACCGAGTTGGCGCAGTGGGTTAATTACGATGGTTACCGTGCTATGTTTGAGTCACGCAGTCTTAATCGTAAGGGCTTGTTGTTGTGGATGACACATCCTGCGTGGCCTTCGATGGTATGGCAGACCTATGACTACTATTTCGAGCCTACGGCTGGTTATTTTGGTAGCAAGAAGGGTAATGAGCCATTGCATATACAGTGGAACTCGGCAACTGATGAGATAGAGGTTGTGAATTATAGCGCGGGTGCTCACCCTGCATTGGTGGCCGTGGCCCAAATCATCAATATGGATGGCTCGGTTGCTTGGGAGCATAAGGCCGAGGTTAGTAGCGTGGAGGATACCACCGAGCGCCCATTTGGCTTGGAATTCCCCGCAGAGTTGTCGTCGGCTCACTTCGTTAAGTTGTATCTGTATGAGGGCGATAAGATTGTGTCGGATAACTTCTATATTCGTGGTACCGAAGAGGGTAACTATCAGGCTATTCGACAGATGCCTAAAGTAGAGTTGCAGCAGAGTGTAACCTGCGAGAAGGCTGATGACGGCAGTTGGGAGGGTAGTGTAACTCTTACTAATTCTACATCTACTCCTGCTTTGATGATACGCATCAATCTGCTTGGTGCAGAGGATGGTGACCAGATTTTGCCCGTCTTCTACTCTGACAACTATTTTGCCTTGTTGCCCAACGAGTCAAAGACAGTGTCATTCCGCTTCAAGGATATTGATACTCGCGGCACAACTCCCAAGATTGTAGTTGCGGGATATAACGTCAAATAACAGGCATTTTGAGGCGAATTGAAACAAGAACGCGGCTACCTTAATCGAGGTAGCCGCGTTTTATATAATCTTCCTTATTATATCTCTGTGGCTTAATTAACCACAACCAATGGAAAGTACTCTTTGAGCAAATCTGCCGCTCGGTCTATCTGCTCGGGCGTATTCTCCTTTACGCCTTTTAACTGATACTCCTGCCCCATAGCCTCGTACTTATGAACTCCAAGGGTGTGGTAGGGTAGCAATTCTACGCGCTCAAGCATCTTATAACCGCCCAATTTTTCGCCTAATAGACGTATATCCTCCTCCATATCACTGTGGCCGGGAACGAGCACATAACGCAACCAAAATGGCTTGCCGTTCTGCTCCAACCACTCGGCCGTACGCAGAGTCTGCACATTGCTACGTCCAGTGAGCGATTCGTGGCGTGAGCAGTTGGCCTGCTTTACATCAAGCAATACCAAATCAACCTCCTTCAATAACTCCTCGACGGCGGGATTCCATATTCCTCCGTTTGAGTCTATGCAGACGTGTATGCCCTGCTCGCGGATGGCCTTTACCAATGGCACTAATGCTGCCGCCTGAAACGTAGGCTCTCCGCCCGAAAAGGTTACACCGCCACGCTTGCCGAAGAACGGCTTCATATCGGTTACTTGCTTTAGGATGTCGTACTCCGATGTTGGTTTGCTTTCGCCCTCGGCATCGATTGTGTCGGGGTTGGCGCAATATAGGCATCTGAAGTTGCATCCTTGAAGGAAAACGACGAACCGGAGTCCCGGTCCGTCGAATGTTCCCATAGATTCGTAAGAGTGTACGCGAAGCATAATCTTATTCTATCTATATCAACCCGAAGGTTATGTTTATTATTACATTCTATCGTGGAAACTACGGCTGATAACCTCCAACTGGTGCTCGCGGCTAAGTTTGATGAAGTTAACAGCGTAACCTGATACACGAATTGTGAGCTGAGGATACTTCTCGGGATGCTCCATAGCGACCTCCAACATCTCGCGGTTCAAGACGTTTACGTTGAGGTGGTGTGCACCCTTTGTGAAGTAACCATCCATCATTGTTACCAAGTTCTCTACGCGCTCCTCCTCTGTCGGGCCCAATGACTTGGGAACGATAGAGAATGTGTTAGAGATACCGTCCTGTGAGTCACGGTAACGCAACTTGGCAACCGAAGCCAACGATGCGATAGCACCGCTCTTATCGCGTCCGTGCATTGGGTTAGCACCCGGAGCAAACGCTACGCCAGCGGCACGACCGTCGGGTGTAGCACCTGTCTTCTTACCATACATCACGTTAGATGTAATTGTAAGCAATGAGAGGGTAGGACGAGCATTCTTATATACGGGCAACTTCTTCAACTCCTCCGAGAAGAAGTAAACCAAGTCAACACCCAAGTGGTCTACGCGGTCATCGTTGTTACCGAAGCAGGGGAAGTCACCCTCGATGTCGAAGCCGCAAGTGAGGCCCTGCTCGTTACGACGAGCCGTAACCTTTGCATAGCGGATAGCCGACAAAGAGTCCAAAGCAATAGAGAGACCTGCAACACCATAAGCGAGGTTGATACGAGGGTCAGAGTCAACAAATGCCATCTGTGCCTTCTCGTAATAGTACTTATCGTGCATATAGTGGATGATGTTCATCGCCTCGTTGTATACTCGTGCAATCTCGTGCAATACCTTCTTGTAGTTCTGCATAACCTCCTCGAAGTGCAATACATCGCTCTTCAATGCGGGGATGCCCTTAACTACCAAAGTACCTGTATTCTCGCAACGACCACCGTTGATAGCCAAAAGCAAAGCCTTTGCCAAGTTTGTACGAGCGCCGAAGAACTGAATCTGACGTCCAATATCCTGATATGATACGCAGCAAGCGATACCGTAGTCGTCCGAGTGGCGTACCTCACGCATCAACTCGTCGTTCTCATACTGAACTGAACTTGTGTCGATAGAAACCTTTGCGCAGAAATCCTTAAAGCCCTGAGGCAACTGAGGACTCCAAAGCACTGTCATATTGGGCTCGGGTGAAGGACCGAGGTTGTAGAGTGTCTGCAAGAAGCGGAACGAAGTCTTTGTAACCTTTGTGCGACCGTCGTTGAAACGACCACCGATAGCCTCTGTTACCCAAGTTGGGTCACCAGCAAAGATGTCGTTATAAGACTGCATACGCAAGTGACGAACCATACGCAACTTGATTACGAACTGGTCGATAAGTTCCTG
>JAZOVT010000043.1:0-14687 GCA_045658845.1 Alistipes sp. | reverse complement strand
CCTTGCAGAATTCAGCGGGAAATTTGCATCTGAAGATGGTCGCTATATAGTTATTGATAATAAACTTGTATGCTTTGCTCCAGCAGGATTGATAAATTATGTTATCCCTGAAGGTATAACTGAAATTGGTACTGCTGCGTTTGCGTGGTATGAAAATATTGAAAGTATAACGATTCCTGAAAGTGTCACTAAAATTGGAGACCTCGCCTTCTTCAATTGCTATGGGCTCAAAGAGTTTAGAGGAAAATTTTCTTCAGAGGATGGTAAATGCTTAATTGTGGATGATATACTACATTCATTTGCTGTAGGTTGTAGTGAAACAGAATATGTAGTACCTAGTAATGTTGCTACAATTAGTGCTTGTGCATTCGAAGGATATACTAGTCTCGTAAGTTTAACTATTCCTGAAAATGTGACTAGAGTTAATATATGGGCGTTTCGTGGATGTACTAATTTAACATCTGTATATTTCAAGTCCACGACACCTCCTATCATTGAAGGGGGCTTATTTGATAATGTTGATAATTATTCAATATATGTACCTAGCGAAGCAGTTGATACATATAAAGAGGCTGGCGAATATTGGGATGAGCATATTGATAAGATATTTGCATCACCAGATGGAAACTAATGTTTCAAAATAGAGTATTGAATTTCCCGAATACAAAACACGGCAACCGAATCTCGGCTGCCGTGTTTTATTTGTAACCTATATTATCTAAATTAGCACTTGCTGATTCCTATACGGGCCTCTTCGTTGTCTTTCTCCAATTTTTCGTCCTCCTCCCACTCGAACATTGGGAACTCCTTGCCACCAGCGAGCGAGAAACGTGTGTAGGTGATGGGCAGACCACGCTGCAGGAACTTTGTCTCGTAGGCCGTTTTTACCGACAACTCTGCATCGGCATAGCCCGTGCCGTAGATGTCGTTGTTCGATGCCTCGCACGGCAACGAGAAGAGGCGTACAACCTCGTTTGTATAGCCGTAGAGGTGCTGCGAGTCGGTCTTGAGGTTAATCCATCCGTCAGCGGCTAGGAACTGCGCGTAGTACTCCAGGAAGATGGGCGACGTGAGGCGTTTCTTCGCGCGACGAGTCTTTAACTGTGGGTCGGGGAATGTAATCCATATCTCGGCCACCTCGCCCTCGGCAAAGAACGAGTTGATAAACTCGATGCGAGTACGCAGGAATCCGACATTTGTCATACCGTTCTCCGTAGCGGTCTTTGCTCCACGCCACATACGCGCACCCTTGATGTCAACGCCTATGTAGTTGGCGTTGGGGTTACGCTCGGCAAGCGCGATGGTGTATTCACCTTTACCGCATCCCAACTCCAGAATGATAGGGTTGTCGTTCTTAAAAAAATCCTTGTGCCAGCGACCTTTCAAGGCGTGGTCCTTATGAAAAATCTCCTCAAATTCGGGTTGTACCATACAACTGAAAGTGAGGTTTTCGGCAAATCGTTTGAGTTTATCTTTTCCCATTTAGTAATGTTTTATTGCTTTTGAAAATGTATTCCTGCGGCCTCGACACCCTTGAGCGGTTGGAGTGGACGTAACGTGAAAGTATATGTTCCCTCTGCCGTAAGCCTTACATCGCGGCGATAGGGTATCTCTATGTCGTTGCTATGTGCCGCAATTCCTTGCCGCGAGGGGTCGCAACTCAAGGATATACGCTCGGTGTGACGTACAGCGTCGGGTGAAGTCATCGTAACCTCAAACTCCAAATCTTCGCTACTGAAATTGTTGTTTGCGTGCAAGACGATATTGAGGTCGTAGAGCGATTCTGTGTCCTCGTTCGCGCGCACGATAGTCGCTGTTTCACTCCAATTGTTAATGTTTACATCGGTCATCGACACCGCCAAATCGGCTTTGCTACACTGCACAAAAAGCAATACGGCTACGCAAAATAGTACGAGCCGCATACTTTTTATGATATATGTTTGTGCGAATTTGGGCATTATAATTTATGCTCTGATATTCGTTGAGGATTAATTGTCGCCGTTGCCGCCTCCGTTGTTGCCACCGTTGCCACCGTCGTGGTTGCGTTTGTTGTGGCGATTGTGACCGTTGTGTCCGTTGCGGGAGTTACGGCGATTGTGGCGCTGGCCTTCGTGCTGCTCTTTGGGTGCATTGTTCTCTGCACCCTGTGGAGCCGCATTGCTCTTCTCGGCGCGGTTTGCGTGATTCTCGGCACGATTCTCGTTGCGGTTGTCGCGGCGTTGGCGATTGTCGCGACGCTGACGATGTTCGTTGTTGTCGCGCTGCTCCTTGCCCTCATTATGACCTTCCTCAGCCGAAGAGTTGCTCTCCGAAGCCTTGTTGTTAGCCCTCTGCTGTCGTTGCTCCTTGCCCTTGCGGTTGTTACGACGACGCTTGTTCTGGTTGTCAAAACGAGTGATGCTATCCTCCTCGGTGCGGAATGTTGGCTCCTCAACCTCGATGATGCTATCCTTGTCGATTAACGACTCTACCTTCTTGCCTGCGCGATTCATTGCCAAAATCTCGCGTACGCGCTTCGTAGGGATGGTTACGACATTGACCATAGCATCTTTGCTACTGCTGAACGACATTGTGTGGGCCAAGATGTCGGTCTTAACCAAATAGTATTCGCCGTCGATAGCCTGAAGCGGCTCACGAACACGCGGAAGCGTTTGGCGAGCATCGGCATATACGTCGTATTCGTACATCAAGCAACACTTCAACTTTGAGCATTGTCCCGCCAATTTCAGCGGGTTGAGCGAAATATCCTGTACTCGGGCGGCGTTGGTTGTAACGCTCGAGAAACTTGAAATCCACGATGCGCAACAGAGTTCGCGTCCGCAGGCTCCGATACCGCCGATGCGGCCCGCCTCCTGACGTGCGCCAATCTGCTTCATCTCGATGCGGATGTGGAAACGCTCGGCAAAGACCTTGATGAGTTCGCGGAAATCGACACGCCCCTCGGCTATGTAGTAGAAAATAGCCTTGATTTTATCGCCCTGATACTCCACATCGCCAATTTTCATATCGAGTCCCATCTCGGCAGCAATTTGTCGCGATTGAATCATCGTGTCGTGCTCCAATGCGATAGCCTCCTGCCAACGCTCAATATCGTAGGGCTTCGCCTTGCGGTAAATCTTCTTGTACTCGCCGTTGAATGGAGTGAATCCTACGCGACGAATCTGCTTGGCTACCATATCTCCCGTCAAAGAGATGATACCGATGTCGTGACCAGGTGAAGCCTCAACGGCTACAATATCGCCACGCTTGAGCGGCAAGTTGTTTACGTTGCGGTAATACGAACGGCGTGTATTCTTGAAACGTACCTCAAAAATATCGGTAGGTATATTGTCGGGATACTCCTCGAGCCAGGGTGTTTCGTGCAGTTTGTAGCAACCCTCGACGGGTGACACACTCAACTCCTCGTTGCAGTCGCAGACTACAAATCCGCGACCAGGTTCGGGTATATGTTTTTTTGAACAATTATTATTCTCGCTCATCGATGAAAAAATTTTTGTAAAGGTATGAATTTTTTTTCTAATTTCCACCCAAAGACTCCATTTGTTTTACGTCTCGTCTAACGCGGAGTATAGTGAGCAGGGCCGAGCAAGATAGTCCCACGATAAAACCTATAATAAGTCCGTTGGCTTCAAGTCCGCACTTGAAGGCCAGAATATATCCTACGGGAATATTTAGTACGACATAAGATATAAACACAATAGGCATAATGACCTTTACATCTTGCAGACCTCGTAATATGCTGATAGATAGCGCTTGCAGGCAGTCCGATACTTGGAACAGAGCGATAAATATAAGCATCGAGGCGGTGAGGTTTATCACCTCTTGATTGGAGGTAAATAGGGCAGGAATCTGATAGCGGAATATGACGTAAAGCGTTGCAATCGTGATATTCCACATAAGCCCCATTTGATACGATGCGTTCATCGTATTACGCAGACGGCCAAAATCCTTTCTGCCATAGATGTGCGAGCAGATGATTGTTGTGGCCGAGCCTATGGCGATGACAATCATAAATGTGACGTTCATCATATTGACGCCTATTTGGTAGGCACTTACCGAATGGGCACCGAAGGCCAAAACCAGAAGTCCCGCAACGGTAAAGGCACTCGCCTCCATAGTCATCTGGAATGAGATGGGTGCGCCTACACGCAGAATCTCGCGCATTGCATTGATGCTCAGTCGTGTGCGGGAGAATAGTTTGGAGGTGTATTCCTTGAATTGAGGTGCATAGATGAAGTAGCCGACCAGCATAATGCATTGCGCTATGCGGGAGATGAGTGTGGCCCAGCCAGCACCTATGGCTCCCATAGGTTCAAAGCCAAATTTGCCGAATATGAGTATCCAGTTGAGTAATATGTTGATGGCGTTGGTTATGATGATTGTAACCATCGTAATCCTCGTGTTGCCTATACCCTCCAAGAATTGCTTCACTGTGCCCCATATCATAACGGGCAACAGACTCCAAAGCAACATATCGTAGTAGGGTAGAGCCATATTGGTAACTTCGGTAATCGAGGCGTCGCTACCCGATGCTATCATTATAGAGCCCATTTTACCGAACAGCGGGCGCAAGGCAATCAACAACAACGTTGTCGCTATGCTAATCGTAGTAAAAAGTACTGCTCCGTTTTTCAGTAGTTTTGCGGCGTGAGCCTTATTGCCTTTGGCGTAATGTTCTCCGACAAGTGGTGTAAGGCCAAATGTTACACCCATCACAGCGATAAATACGATGAAAAACAGGTTCGATGCGTACGATACTGCCGCCAAAGGATTGGGGTCATCGCCACCATAATGCCCGACCATCGCCGTGTCGGCCAACTGAACCGTTATTTGCCCCAACTGCGACAAAATTACAGGGAATGCAAGTCGCAAGTTTTCAGCATAAAATGGTTTATATTTGGTCAAAAAGTTCATAATTGTCGTTGTTATACAATAAAAAGTCGCGCAAAGATACTAAAAATATATGTGATTGCGTTATCCGTTTGCAAACGGATGCTCTCTATGAATAGCATAAACAGAGTAGTCATAAAAGTACATTAATCTATCCTGGTTAGGACGTAGTTGTGCATTTTGGTTCGTGTTTGTGGTCTATATGTACACAAAATGTTGTAAATAGACGCATAATTGCTACTTTTGCTGGTGAATAAGAGTTTTTTATAACATATATTGACTATTACGATATGATACAGTATTTTAATTGGTTACCCCAAATTGAAGCGACAGAAGGGGTTGCAAGCATACCTAATGAATTGGCCCTGTTTACTTATTCAGATTTGGTCAAAAGGGATGTGACTATAATGGATAAGTTGCGTCAGCCGCATAAATTCGATTTTTTTATGATGATATTCCACTTTGCAGGAAGTGTCAATCTGAAAATCGATATGGTGGAGTATGACCTTTCGACACCCAATAACTCAATTCGTATTATGCCTTCGCAAATAGTCGGATTGGAGAGCGTTAGTGCCGATTTCGATGCCCACATAGTCGTTATGTCGCGCAGTTTCCTTGAGAATCTGTTGGTCTACATCAATGGAAATGTATCGCTACGCCCGGGTATAAGACTTGATGCCATTGAGCCTCTGCAACCTGTTGAGGTGCGAGGTTTGGAACTCTTTGTAAATGCTCTGCGCCGTGTGTTGCAGAATGATGATAACCCCTATCGTATGAAGGTGGTGCAGCACGTTATTATGGCAATATTCTACTCTTCAGAGCGGTTGCGCGATATTAACGATAACGACCCCGCACGTTCGAGTGCCGATAGCATATCGCGTAAGTTCCTGGAGATGGTCAAGGAGAATTTCCGCACCGAGCGTCAATTGCAGTACTATTCCGATGCACTATGTATTACGCCACGTTATCTGTCGCGTGTCGTTAAGGATACGACAGGCTCAACGGCGGCCGATTGGATTGAGCGTTATGTCGTGTTGGAGGCTCGTGCATTGCTAAAGAGTACCGATATGACCATTCAGCAAATAAGCGATTATTTGAATTTCCCTTCGCAGACCTTCTTTGGAAAATATTTCAAGCGTCGAGCAGGAATGTCCCCCAAGGAGTATCGCCGTTTGGGTTAAGTAATAAGGGCCTCTCTGATATTATTTCAGAGCAGGCCCTCTCTTCACTCTTTTTTCAGTGGGTTACGCCTTTGGTCTGCTACGGCCTATGCAACTCGTAGCGTTATATCGTTGTCTGCGACCTCAATCATAACCTTTCCGCCCACAAGCAGTTTGCCATCCACTATAAGTGCCGATAACGGCTCCTCAACCTTGTCGAGCAGAGTTCGTCGCAAGGCTCTCGCTCCATAACGTGCCTCGTAGCCCAAGTGAGCCAAACGACGACGGGCATCGGGCTGTATCTCTAATGTATAGCCCAAATGTTTGGCACGAGAAAATAGATTGTTCAACTCCAAATCGATTATGCTCTCAACATCCTCTTGGTTAAGTTCGCGAAAATAGATTATATCGTCAATGCGATTCAGGAACTCTGGTGCAAAGGTGCGCTCCAACGCCTTGCGGTACTCGCTTGTGGGTACAGCCGAGCGGAGGGTATCTTTGGTCGAGGTGTTGAAACCGACCATCGAGACTTTCGCTGTTGCGGCTCTTGAACCGACGTTGGATGTTAGGATGATTATCGTATTGCGGAAATCCACCTTGCGGCCAGCGCCATCGGTCAGATGTCCTTCATCGAAAATCTGTAACATAGCGTTAAACACTTCGGGGTGAGCCTTCTCAATCTCATCGAACAGAATAACCGAATATGGTTGTCGTCGTACCGCCTCGGTGAGTTGTCCTCCCTCTCCGTAGCCTATGTAGCCTGGCGGCGAGCCAATCAATCGTGAGGTGTTGTGCTTCTCACTATATTCCGACATATCAATACGGATAAGTCCTTTGTTCTGGTCGAACATCCATTTTGACAACTCTTTGGCCAATAGAGTTTTCCCTACACCCGTTGGCCCTACAAACATAAACACCCCGATAGGCTTGTTGCTCTCTTTGAGCCCTGCGCGATGACGATGCAGTGAACGTGTTATACGCTCAATAGCCTCCTGCTGCCCTATGACGCGACTATTTAAGTGTGTCGCCAGCGTTTGCAGACGCTCGGCCTCGCTGCGCGATAGACGCTCGGCGGGGATACCCGTAATCGATGTTATCACACGCTCTATATCCTTGCCTGTTATGGGTGTAGGATTCATCTTCAGGTTGCGTTGCCAAGCCGTACGTTGCTCGTTGAGTTTCGATTTAAGTGCAATCTCTTTCAGCCTTGCTGTAGCCGCCTTCTCGTAAACGAGTGCCGCAACGGCCGCTCGGCGCTCCTTGCGCACATCGGTAAGCATCCTCTCTGTCTGTGCAATCTCTATAGGCTCTTGCGAGGAGTGTATGTGCGAACGCGCTCCCGCCTCATCCAATAGGTCTATTGCCTTGTCGGGGAAATGACGGTCTGTGATGTATCGCTCAGTGAGCATCACGCAGGTGTGCAATGCCTCCTCGGTGTAGGTCACATTGTGATATTGCTCATAGTGGGGAGCAATGTTGCGTAATATTTCGAGAGTCTGCTCCGCTGTCGTTGGCTCGATTATAACCTTTTGGAAACGTCGCTCCAATGCCGCATCACTCTCGATATTTTCGCGAAATTCATCCAATGTTGTAGCCCCTATGGTCTGCAACTCGCCTCGGGCAAGCGCAGGTTTCAGGATATTGGCCGTGTCGAGCGAGCCTTGTGTGGCCCCTGCACCTACGATAGTGTGTATCTCGTCGATAAATATTATCGTATCGGTTGAGCCTCGCAACTCATCGAGCAACTGTTGCATACGCTCCTCAAACTCCCCTCGGAATTTCGTGCCTGCAATAAGCGAATTGACATCGAGCGAGATGATTCTTTTGTTGCGTATGGGGTAGGGAACACCTTGCGATGCAATGCGCAGAGCCAACCCCTCGACAATGGCACTCTTGCCCACGCCCGCCTCGCCGATAAGTATCGGATTGTTCTTCTTGCGGCGAGCGAGAATCTGTATTACTCGTTCAATCTCCCCATCTCGGCCAATTACGGGGTCTATCTTGCCATCACGCGCCAGACGGGTAAGGTCAATGCCGAACTTTTCGATTAACTTGTTATCCGTTGCCCCGTTTTCTCGGTGTTCGTCAAGGCCAAATGTTCCGAAAATATTGAATTGTATCTCCGATTTCTCGCCCTCGTTCGATTCATCAGCCTGCCCTAATGCGGTCTCTATGTTTTGAGCCGTTATGCCATATAGGGCCAACGTCTGCGACGTAGCGGTAGTGGTGTCTGCGACAATCTCTTTTAATATGTGAGCCGATGATATTATCTCGTTTTCTGTTACTCTCTCAAGCAACGTGTTGCGAAACGAGTGCATAAACCTCTCGGGCGTAGTGTACTCGTGATTAGGCTGTGCCTCGATAAGTGTTTCGATTCGTTGCAGGAGTTGCTTTAGTTCCCAATCTTTCAATCTCTCGGCCAATATGTGATAGGCCGAAGAGGTCTCCTCGCGTAGTATCTCCAGAGCGAGGAAATCCTTGTAAGAGTGGTCTATTTCGGCTTTTGTAAGGTCAAATGTGACGCGCGCAAATGCAGCATCCAAACTTTTCGAAATTTTATTTTTCATATCACGTTTATAATTTTCGCTTATATAACGTGACGCTAAATATAAATATTATGTTAAGTCGCAATGATGGGCAGAAAAGCCTATAAGAATAGCAATTCTGTTATTTTTGAATTCTTGGCCACTCGCCAATCTCCATATCGCGTATGTCGTCGCCATCGATGACAAACCTAATGGCGGTGCGAACTTTATGAAAACCGTATATGCCAGCGGCTCCTGGGTTGATGTGCAGCAGTTGATATATGGGGTCGTAGATTACTTTTAGTATATGCGAATGGCCCGCTACAAAGATGTCGGGCCGAGCCGATTGAATCATCCTTATGGCTTGCGGAGAGTAGTGGCGGGGATAGCCACCGATGTGGGTTATAAGCACACGCTTACTTTCGCACTCGAAGAACGAAAACTCGTTGTATGCGCGTCGCATCACACCTCCGTCGATGTTGCCATATACACCACGCAGGGGCTTGAACTTGGCTATCTCATCGGCTAACTCTATCGAGCCGAAATCGCCTGCGTGCCATATTTCATCGACATCGCTTAGAAACTCTTGCAGAGCCTTGTCGAAAGTGCCGTGCGTGTCGGATATTACACCTATGCGTTTCATTGCGTGCTATTTGCCGTAATTAGCCTCAATGTAATCCATAATCTTGAAATTGGTCTTACACTCTGGCTTCTCGCCATCCGTCTCGTCGGTCTTGATGGTTAATGGACGACGCGCCAAAGCAAAATCATTGAGGAAGGTTGCAATCTCGTTATGGTTGTCGAACATAGGTGTGCCCGCTACGTTATGAGAGTCGTAGTTTATAGAGTAGAACCAATGTGACCAACCCTGTTTGGTAAACTCATCGGATAGAAATTTCGAGCCAAAGAAACCAACGCGCAACATTGTTACCTTGTCGTATGGTACTTGTCGGTCGGCGCTGCCGTGAAACATCATAATAGGAGCAGGTTGATTAGCCCACTTGGGATTTCCATCGGTCGAGAATATCGCACCTGCAAAAGATATAACTCCTGCATAGTTGAATCCCGCGGGCAAAACCGCTGCGCGCGCCGTACGGTTGCAGATGTTATGCTCGGCCTGTAGTACGGTGATTGCTCCTGCACTTGAGCCGCTTGTAACGATGTTGGCGGTGTCGATTTGCCATTCTTCGGCCTTGTCGATAACAAACAGTGTTGCTGAGAATAAATCCTCTACGGCAATATTTATGGCGTTGTTAATTATTCCAATCATACTGCGTATTGAGCCATCAGTGGCCTGCTTGCCAATATTTCGTAGGCCCAAACGGTAGTCGATAGAGACAACATCGAATCCCTGTTTTGTGAGGAACTCAAAATATTGTGCATATAGTTTGTTGTCACGTTGTCCGCCAACGAAACCACCTCCGAATACAAACATCATACAAGGGCGCTTACCTTCAACGGGGGCTATGTAGTGGTCTAAATAGAGCGAGTCTGCACCTTTAACAGCGTAGAGGTGAGTCTGCTTGTTGATGCCATCGGCCCAAGCACTAACCGAAATGAGTGTTGCGGCCAATATGGTTATGAAATATCTGAACATATAATATCTGTTTTTGCTATTTATGAACTCACTATTTATACTTCTTGCCCCATAGTCGTTCCATACGCTCGGCAATCTTTATCTCCGTGGCATTCTGTACGTTGGGGCGGTAGAAGGTCTTGCCCGACAGCGACTCGGGCATAAACTCCTGCTCCACAAAACCACCCTCGAAGTCGTGGGCATATTTATAGTCTTTTCCATATCCCGCTTCGCTCATAAGTTTGGTAGGGGCGTTGCGCAGGTGTAATGGTACGGGGCGATTCGTTGTGTCGTGCTGCACAAATGCCAAAGCCTCGTTGATGGCCATATAAGCCGAGTTGCTCTTTGGGCTTGTTGCCAAATATATCGTTGTCTCGGCAAGTGTTATGCGTGCTTCGGGCATACCAATCTTGTGGACGGTATCGAAACAAGCGTTTGCTAACAGAAGTGCATTAGGATTGGCCAAACCAATATCCTCGGATGCCAGGATGACAAGACGTCGTGCTATGAATCGAGGCTCCTCGCCTCCTGCCAGCATACGAGCCAAATAGTAGATAGCCGCATTTGGGTCGCTGCCACGAACTGATTTTATAAATGCCGATATTACATCGTAGTGCTGCTCACCGCTTTTGTCGTAAAGAGCAATATTCTGCTGCAAGCACTCTGTTACATAATCATCGGTAATCACTATGTCGCCATCCGTTGCACCCGCTATAATATCCAAAATGTTGAGCAACTTGCGAGCATCGCCACCCGAAAAGCGGAACAACGCCTCACGCTCTTTCACCTCGACGTTTCTTGCGCTAAGACCCTCTGCGGATGTGATGGCGCGATTGAGCAAGGTGTCCAACTCCTCATCGTTCATCGACTTTAAGATGTAGACCTGACAACGGCTCAAGAGTGGCGAAATTACCTCAAACGAGGGATTCTCGGTAGTGGCTCCGATAAGCGTCACGATACCTTGCTCGACAGCCCCCAGAAGCGAATCTTGCTGGCTTTTGTTGAATCGGTGAATCTCGTCGATAAACAGAAATGCTGCCGACTGATTGAAAAGGCTCTGCTTGCGGGCCGATTCAATCACTTCGCGCACCTCCTTTACGCCTGAAGTTACAGCCGATAGGGTGTAGAACGGGCGTTTGAGATGAGTGGCTACCAATTTGGCGAGCGTTGTTTTACCTACGCCTGGAGGTCCCCACAGGATAAATGACGGCACGTTTCCCGTCTCTAAAAACTTACGGAAAACACCATTCGGACCGACCAGATGGGTCTGTCCTATATATTCATCTATGCTCTGCGGGCGCAGACGCTCTGCCAATGGTTTGTTCATACGAATGAATTTATCGCAAAGTTACATAATTTTTCGGACTTTTTATCTATGCGCGAGTTTATCTTGTAGGAGTTTTGGGTGTAATTTGGAAAAAGTTTGTATATTTGTAATCATCGAAAACTAAATAAACTTAAATGATATGAAAAAACTATTTCTTCTATTGGCTGCCGTGGGTATTTGTGTAGTTGCTACGGCCCAGAACAAGCAAAAGGCACAATCTGTGATTTTTGAGACCGATATGGGTAACGACATTGACGATGCTATGGCGTTGGATTTGTTGTTTAAGTATGCCGATATGGGTAAAATCAATCTGTTGGGTGTAGGTGTGCATAAGAATAATCCTCATTCGGCAGAGTATATCGATATTATGCGCGTATGGTATGGATACAAGAAGGTGCCTATCGGCGTTAATACCTCTTGTGTTACCGATATGGATTGTGTGGATTATTGCACGAAGGTGTGCAATTTGAAAGACAAGAATGGCAATCCATTGTTTGCACGCTCAAAGAATCCTAAATATGAGGAGGCTGTTGAGATGTATCGTCGCATATTGGCCAAGCAACCCGATAAGTCGGTCGTAATTGCTACGGTAGGTTTCTCGACAACAATCGATGCTCTACTTAAGAGTGGTCCCGATAAGTACTCTAACCTCACAGGTATGGAGTTGGTCGAGAAGAAGGTTGAGTTCTTCTCGGTTATGGCGGGCGAGTTCGTTATCAAGGATTTTGCCGAGTACAATGTGAACAACAATGTTCCTGCGGCAAAGAACTTCTTTGAGAATAGTCCTGTGCCGATGGTATTTATTCCTTGGACATTGGGCGACCAGATTCAGTATCCTGGCAAGAGCATCGAGAATGACTATACTTGGGCTGAGGCCAATCCTATGGTTGAGGGCTATAAGGCATATCTCCAGATGCCCTATGACCGTCCTACGTGGGATGTTATCGCAGCGTATTACGCTTGTGACCCCACTGCTCCCGTATTCCAGTTGAGCGAGGCAGGCGATATCGAGGTTGTAGGTAAGGGTGTTACCCTCTTTACTCCCAACCCCAAAGGCAAGTGCCGCATACTTGTCCCCAACGAGACACAGCGTAAGCAGATTCTTGACAACTTTATTAAGATTAACTCTTCGAAGCCCCGTAACTTTAAGAAGTAGGCTTATGGGATAATGCAAATCTACTCCGCCATACATCATTCGTGTGGCGGATTTTTTTTGTTATGAAAACAGGTCCGATTTGCCTCGATTATCGCATAAAATGTCCACAATGGTTTGTGTAAATCTAAATTTGTATTATCTTTGCATCATCATTCAAAATAATCGTTCGGTTATTTTACAATCAGCGAATTATAATTAAAGTACATTTATATGCAGGATTTTAGTGCGCTCGAGGGCAAGACTCTTGCTGAATTGCGCGAAATTGGCAAAGTGTTGGGTATTGCCGATACTACACTTCGTAAAAAAGAATTACTCGAAAAGATTGCTCAAGTGGCTATGGCCGCAGAGGTTGATGAGCCTAATGCCGGACAAAGTAGCGAGGAGCAGACTGTGACATCATCGTCAAATGATGCTACGGATGGTGCGCCCAAGAAACGCGGTCGTCGCCCAAGAATGAATAGTCTGCGTATAGAGGAGAATAAGCCTGCAGGAGAGGTTACGCGAGTGGTAGCGGATAACTCTACTTCGCAAAATGTTGCATCTGAGGAGGAGCCTGCAACCGAGCAATCGAGCGAGCCGTCGGAAGCGCAAGCCGATAATGCTGTAGCCCCCAAGCGTCGTGGCCGTAAGCCCAAGGCTCTAAAGGAGCAGGAGGAGCGTGAGGCCGCAGAGAGTGCGGCAGTCGTTGCAGATGCTACAACGGAAGAAAAAGTGCCCGCCAAAGAGGAGTCATACAAAATAGCGCAACCCACTCAGTCTGCTCAGCCTATCTCGGCAGCACAGGCTCGTGAGGCGGTTAAGGAGTATTTTGCAGGAGAGATTATCGGCGAGGGCGTATTGGAGATTATGCCCGATGGCTTCGGTTTCTTGCGCTCGGCAGATTATAATTACCTCAATTCTCCCGATGATATTTATGTGTCTCCCTCTCAAATCAAACTCTTTGGCTTGAAGGCTGGCGATACCATCAGCGGTGTGATTCATCCTCCGAAGGAGGGCGAGAAGTATTTCCCTCTTATTCGCGTGAACGAAATAAATGGCTTGAAGCCTGAATATATCCGTGACCGTGTGCAGTTTGAGTATATGACTCCGTTATTCCCCAGCGAGAAGTTCAATTTGACGGGCAAAGGTCACAACTCTTTGTCGAACAGAGTGGTCGATTTGTTCTCTCCGATTGGTAAGGGTCAGCGTGGTCTTATCGTTGCACAGCCCAAGACGGGTAAGACTATGTTGTTGCAGTCAATCGCCAATGCTATTGCTGATAACCACCCCGAGGTTTATATGATTGTCTTGCTTATTGACGAGCGTCCCGAGGAGGTTACCGAGATGGCGCGTAACGTTAAGGCAGAGGTTGTGGCTTCTACATTCGATGAGCAGGCATCGCGTCACGTAAAGGTTGCCGAGATGGTGTTGGAGAAGGCAAAGCGTATGGTTGAGTGCGGTCACGATGTTGTTATCTTCCTTGACTCTATTACCCGCTTGGCTCGTGCTTATAACTCTGTTCAGCCTGCGTCAGGTAAGGTGTTGTCGGGTGGTGTTGATGCCAATGCCCTGCATAAGCCCAAGCGTTTCTTTGGTGCAGCTCGTAATACCGAGGAGAAGGGCTCGCTCACGATTATCGCCACTGCGTTGATTGATACCGGTTCGAAGATGGATGAGGTTATTTTCGAGGAGTTCAAGGGTACGGGTAATATGGAGTTGCAGTTGGATAGAAAACTCTCTAACAAGCGTGTATATCCTGCCGTTGATGTTATCTCGTCGGGTACACGTCGTGAGGATTTGCTCTTGCCGCGCGAGGTGATGAACCGTACTTGGGTTATGCGTAAATATCTCTCGGAGATGACCACCGTCGAGGCTATGGAGTTCTTGCAGAAGCAGATGGGTATGACCGAATCAAATGAGGAGTTTTTGGCTACGATGAATCAGTAGTAAGAGATTTCTATATATGAAAATTAGTCCGTCATAATTGGCGGACTAATTTTTTGTAATTATATAAGTTTTGTACGTTAAACCATAGGAGATTACCACGCATTTGTTTTGAAGGCACATTGCGAAT
>JAZOVT010000042.1:0-37674 GCA_045658845.1 Alistipes sp. | reverse complement strand
GACCGCTTGGCCTCCGACTTATGCCTCTATTCGGCCATAATTAGAGAACACAAATACATCTTTCAATTCATACAATACTACGGCAGGAGAATTTCCGACATTTGCATAATCGGTTTTTCTTATTTCTGACTTCTTGATTTTGTTGAATGAATAAGAGTCACAAAGAGGTTGCTCTTTATAAGCAAAGGCTTCAAATACAAACAGCCCTAAAAGCAGGTTTAATAATAAAATCTTTTTCATAGGTATAAATTTAATATTTAAGTTATGGAACAGAACTAGTCTTCTGATTCATTATTGATATGATAATATTTAACTCCAGCCACCTCCATTACCTTACATTTGTAATATGCAGATTCTATTGAATACTGGCTTCCAAAGTAACCTAATTCGTTCCAAGCAACTACAAACCTTGCTTATTATAGCAATTATTTGGTCAAAATGTAGATTATGAGGCATTTTAGCAATTCATACCACCACAGCAGTGAATAACCTGACCGCTGACGTATGACGAAAGGTCGCTCGCCAAGAACAACGCCACATTGGCTACATCCTCGGGCGTACCACCACGTCGCAAAGGTATCTGCTGATTCCACGCATCACGCACCTCCTGCGGCAATTTATTGGTCATCTCTGTAATGATAAATCCTGGAGCAATCGCATTTGCACGAATACCGCGCGGACCCATCTCCTTAGCGATTGACTTTGCCAAGCCTATCATACCAGCCTTCGATGCCGAGTAATTGCACTGACCTGCATTACCCGAAACACCCACAACCGATGACATATTGATGATTGAGCCACCGCGCTGCTTTGCCATAATAGGCGTTACGGCGTGAACGAAGTTAAATGCCGACTTAAGATTAACGTTGATTACCGCATCCCACTGAGCCTCCGACATACGCATCATCAAGCCATCCTTCGTGATACCGGCATTATTAACCAATACATCTATACGGCCAAAATCCTCTACAATCTGTTTTACTACCTCGTGCGACTCCTCGAACGACGCTGCATTCGATGCATAAGCCTTCGCCTTTACACCTAATGCCTCCAACTCTGCGAGAGTCTGCTCTGCAGCCTCATTTATCTCCAAATCGGTAAATGCCACATCGGCTCCCTGCTCGGCAAAACGCACCGCAATAGCCTTACCTATACCTCTGGCAGCACCTGTCACCAAGGCTACCTTTCCTTGCAAAAGTTTCATATTATATTAAGTTTTAAGTTATTATTCGCTCCATTTACGCAACGCTACACAACCGTTGTGACCACCAAAACCCAACGAATTTGAGATAGCAATCGTAACATCAGCCTTACGAGCCTCGTTAGGAACATAGTCCAAATCACAATCGGGGTCGGGCGTATCCAAACCTATGGTCGGAGTCACAACGCCATTCTTAAGTGTCAAGGCCGATGCTATCAACTCCACAGCACCCGTAGCACCCAACATATGGCCCGTCATCGACTTCGTAGAACTAATCATAGCCTTGCGGGCCGCATCCTCACCCAAAGCGAGTTTTATAGCCACCGTCTCCGACTTATCATTCAGCGGTGTACCCGTACCGTGAGCATTTATGTACAACAAATCCTTATCAGCATCAAAACCCGCCTCATCCAACGACTGCTTAATAGCACGTGAAGCCGCCAATCCGTCAGGACGTGGAGCAGTGTAGTGATGAGCATCACAACTATTACCATATCCAACCACCTCGGCATAAATCTTCGCGCCACGCTTCTGGGCATTCTCCAACGACTCTATAACCATAACACCCGCACCTTCGGCCATCACAAAACCGCCACGATTCAAGTTAAACGGCAACGATGCCTTCAACGGGTCCTCTGAACGTGACAAAGCCTTACTATTGGCAAAGCCTCCAATCGCCAACGGATGCACCGAAGCCTCGGCACCGCCCGGTATAATCGCATCGGCATATCCGTGCTTGATAGCGCGATACGCCTCGCCTATGGCGTGAGTACCCGTAGCGCAAGCCGTTACAACGGGCAAGCACACACCCTGCGCATTGAACTTGATAGCCACATTGCCCGATGCAATATTACCAATCATCATCGGCACAAATAGGGGAGAGATACGGTGAACGCCCTCATTCAGCAATTTTCCCGTCTCGGCAACAAATGTCTGCATACCACCGATACCCGAACCTATGTAAGTTCCCAAACGTTCAGGCTCAACATTCTCGCCACTCACCAAACCGCTATCCATCATAGCCTGGTAAGCCGCCGCCATAGCGAATTGGCAATACATATCGCTACGACGAACATTACCTGCATCCAAACCATTGGCCGCAGGGTCAAAATCCTTCACCTGACCAGCAACGTGAATCGGCAAATCAAACTCCTCGTAGCCCTTGATTTTATCTATTCCGCAGTTTCCTGCAACCAGATTATTCCAAAAATCTGCAACACTATTACCTACGGGCGTAATCACACCCAAACCCGTAATAACAACTCTTTGTTCCATTTATCTATATTCTGTTTTATTTTCTACTATTTTGTCCACTCTATCAGACACGTTCCCGTTGTGAAACCTGCTCCAAAGGCACTCATAATCAACTTGTCGCCTCGTTGCAGTTTTCCATCACGATGCAACTCATCCAACAATAGAGCCACACTTGCCGAAGATGTATTACCACAATACTCCACGTTATGCGGGAAGTATGACATATCCAACTCCATATGGTTGGCAACAGCCTCTATGATTCGCATATTAGCCTGATGAAGTATATAATATTTTATATCCTCTGGGGCTAATCCCTCGTCAGCAAGCAGAGCCTTTATATCGCGCGACGACATCATCACAGCCGTTTTGAACACCTGACGACCATTCATATACATCGGCGCACTTGACTCCTCCTTTGTAATATACGGCGTAGGCTCCAAACAACGTACATAATGCAAACAATCGGTCATACTCTTTGCCTCCAAACGCGAGCCCAAATACCCATCACCTTCGGTCACAACTACTGCGCCTGCTCCATCGCCAAACAACACACACGTTGCACGGTCTGACCAATCTACCATTCTCGTAGGCTCTTCAGCCGCCAAAACAAGGATATTCTTCGCTTTACCGCTCTTTATTCTATCGTCAGCCATATCGAGCGCATAAACAAAACCCGAACAAGCTACATTAATATCCACGCAAGCACACTCTGCGCCAATAGCGCCCTGAACTATACAACTCAATGATGGTGTAATATATTCGTTCACCACATTCGAACATATTATATAGTCAATATCCTTCGGTTTGAGCCCTGCATCCTCAATCGCCAAAAGCGATGCTTTAGCCGCCAAATCCTCCAATCGCTCGTTAGAAATAAGTTTTCGCTCCTTAATTCCCGTTCTCTCGACAATCCACTCATCGCTCGTATCGAGAAACTTCTCAAGCATAGCATTGGTCACCACTTTAGCAGGATGCGCCCTACCTGTTCCAATAATTTTCATCTTCAAAAAAAATGTTTTACAGTAAATACTTTTTCTTGTTTTTGCACTCTAAAGAAAGCGCCTCACAAGAACACGGTGCAAAAATATTGAAACCACTCTCAAACCCACCTAACGTGCGGTAGATACTCTATTTTTGTGACGAAATGCCAATATCTGTGGTAAAAATTATGTTTTTTGAAGTAATTTTACAATCTTTGCAACGTAATTTAACCGAAAACTTATATGGCAAAAATATATAAAAACTACGAGATTCCCAAGTTTCTACTTGACAGACGCTACTTATTAAGTTCTGTTTTGTTCATATTGACCTTTTCTATACTCTTTATGCTCATCTACACGCCATTCTCGATGACAGCGTGGTTCAGTTTCAAGGATGTTGAGCATATAGGAATGACCGTTGCGTTCTATTTGGTAGCAGTTGCTTTTCTTTTTATCAGCAAATTGGCAATTTATGCAATACAACAGCGCAAAAATCTCACTTTCATCCAGTATCTGATGTGGGTTGTAGCCGAGATTGTCATAATATCGCTTTTTTACACATATTTCACCTATGTGTTTATTATTCCATTGGATGACAGCATATGGCATATACTTTTTAAGGCGTTTGGCTGTATTCTACTAATTATGTTTATCCCATACACTATCATCACATTATACGCTGCTTACAAGGCCAAGGACGAAGAGTTGCAGATGTTACAGTATGAGATGGCATTAGCCAATGAGCCTTCTGTAACCTACCCATCGCTCGTAAATCTTTACGACTACAACGGCACATTGAAATTAACCATCAATTCCGACTCTTTATATTATATGGAGTCGCAGGATAACTACGTCAAGATATATTACGAAAATCAGGGCAAACTTCAATCTTATATGTTGCGTTGCCGCACAAAGACCATCGAGGAGAGTCTTGCAGATACAAGTATGGTGCGTTGCCACCGCTCATTTATGGTTAATGTCGTTAACATCAACCACATTCGCAAGGAGGGTAAATCGCGTTATATAGTTCTTACTAATAACAGCATTAAACCAATCCCTGTATCAAAGAGTTACTTCAAGAATCTAATCGAGAAAATCGACAATTGCAATACCTCCATTTTAGCACAGCAACAAAAATCAGGCGAGACCACAGAGCCTACATCTGAAGTATAATAAATATAAATAGAGAGGATATTAGGGGAAAATCATAGCAAACCTGCTTCGTAATAGACTACAATCTGTTCCAGTACTCTATCCTCTACCTCTTTATCGTATTGCGCTTTGAGGTTTTGTCCAAAAATTTTACCTACCCCCTGCCAAAAACTTGCTACAAAGCCACCTCTAAACTCCTTGATAACTCCGTAGGCCGTATATTCAGTCTCGCGGTCAATCAATTTGACCAACACCTTGCCCTGCGTGCGGGTCATACGTTTCACCACGGGGGTGTATTCATCAAGCACCTGCTTATAACACTGCTTTATGTATTTATTCTGCTCAGCCTTATTCATCGTCAGCAGGGTATCCTCCATATCTCGCATCATCGTTTTTGCCGTCTGCGCCAAAGGATAGACCTTCTTGACAGCCGCAACCAATTTCTGATAGCGGCGCATATCTATCGGGCGACTATACACTGGCACAGGCAAAATATCCACCTGCAAAATCTCCTCATTACCATCCTTCACAAGCCCCTGACGTATAGCACCGCGTGTGCGCTGTGCCCCCGCATCGGGAACAACACACATCACGAATAATATAACAATCAACCAGAGTCGCATAGGAGTGTATTTTTAGCAAAGTTACTCAATAAACGCCAAATTACGCCACATTATTGCACAAAAAAAGACTGCTCAACCATTTCCTGATTGGGCAGTCTATCAATTATTTTGCGTAAATTACTTTACAACACCTATAATATCGCTCAAGCGCTCAATACCCAACTGCTCCATCACGATGGGCAACTGCTCGATAATCTCCTTACAAGCGTAAGGATTTTTCAAGTTAGCGGCACCAACTTGCACAGCCGTAGCACCAGCCATCATCATCTCGATAACATCCTCTGCTGACTCTACGCCACCACATCCCATAACGGGAATCTTGCAAGCATTAGCCACCTGATAGACCATACGCACAGCAACGGGGAATACCGCTGGGCCCGAAAAACCACCCATCTTATTAGCGATAACGTGGCGACGACGCTTGATATCGATTCGCATACCAAGCAACGTATTAATCAAGCATATACCATCAGCACCCGCCTCCTCGCACGCCTTAGCAATTGCGACAATATCTGTAACATTCGGGCTCAACTTAACAAACACGGGCTTCGTTGTTACAGCCTTAACGGCACGCGTAACCTCCGCCGCCATTTCGGGTTGTGTACCGAAACTCATACCTCCGTTATGCACATTGGGGCAAGATACATTAACCTCGATAATTGCAACCTGCTCCTCCTTATCAACCTTCTCACAACACTCAACATACTCGTCAATCGAAAAACCGCTGATATTGGCGATAATAGGCTTACGGAAGATTTTTCTCAAACGTGGTAACTCCTGTGCTACAACAGCATCCACACCTGGATTCTGCAAGCCCACCGAATTAATCAAGCCCGCACGACACTCTGCAATACGCGGAGTAGGATTACCGAAACGAGCCTCGCGAGTAGTACCCTTTACCGAAATTGAGCCGAGAATATTAATATCATAGAAATCATTATGCTCCCTGCCAAAACCAAATGTTCCGCTGGCGGGGATTACGGGGTTGTCCAACTTCACGTCGCACAACTCCACCGACATATCTAAACATTTTGCCATACCCATTCCGATTTACCAAATTATCTCCTCTCGACGCATTACGGGGCCCTCCTTGCAGATTCGCTTATTACCCGTTAAGGTCTTACAACTACAACCCATACAAGCACCAAAGCCACAACCCATACGCTCCTCAAACGACAACTCACCCTTTTGTGAGCAGTTATCGCACAAAGCCTTCAACATTGGAAGCGGACCGCAAGCATAGAAATAGTCGAACTCAATCTTCGCCTCACGAATAGCATCCGTCACAAAGCCTTTAACGCCCATCGAACCATCTGCGGTAGATACATACACCTCTGCGCCCAACTGACGGAACTCATCAGCATAAAAGACTTCGGCTGCGGTATTAAATCCCAACACGACGCTAACCTTTTTGCCTTGAGCCAACAACTCTTTAGCCAAGTGATAGAGTGGGGGAACTCCAACTCCACCGCCCACAAGCAGAGGCTCATTGCACTCTATCTCGGGATTGAAGCCATTACCCAAACCTGTAAGCACATCCAACTCCTCGCCAACAGCCATTCGGCTCATCTGCTCTGTTCCGCGACCTACGACCTTGTAGATTATCGTTATCGTCTTTTCGTCCCAATCGCAAATAGAGATTGGACGGCGCAAGTATAGGCCGTCCAACTCAATATTTACAAACTGTCCAGGACGCATAATCCATTGCGTATCACCCTCCAACACCATACGATAGACATCGCGTGTCAAAGGCGAGTTTGCAACGATTTTATATATCCCTTTTTTATACATAACTATTCAGCATCAATAGTTGATACTCCGAGTGTTATCTCCTCCAATACATCCAACAATACGCTCACTGTCTCCAATGCTGTAAACAACGTCACATTGTTCTCGGCAGCAGCGCGACGAATATCATATCCGTCACGACGTGTGCTATGCTGATTTACATCAATGGTATTGATAACATAAGTAACGTGACCCTTACGCAACTCATCGTAAATCTCCGAACTGCCCTCGCTCAACTTACGCAACAAACGAGTACGGACACCATTATTACGCAAAAACTCGCAAGTACCCTTCGTAGCCTCGATATTGAATCCCAAATCGTAGAAACGACGAATCAACGGCAATGCACGCTCCTTATCAGCATCGGCAATCGTCACGAAGATTGTACCATAGTTTGCCACAGCCACACCCGACGAACGCAATGACTTATACAGCGCTCTGTTAAGGCTCTTGTCGTAACCGATAGACTCACCTGTCGATTTCATCTCGGGTGAAAGGTATGAATCTACACCACGAATCTTGGCGAATGAGAAGGCTGGAGACTTAACATACCAACGCGCTTTCTCCTTGCCATACACCTCTGTGATGCCCTGCTCCTTGAGTGAGTGACCGAGGATAACCATCGTAGCAATCTTGGCCATAGGCACACCAGTCGACTTCGAGAGGAACGGCACGGTACGCGATGAACGAGGATTAACCTCAATCACATACACCTTATCCTCCTCATCAACAATAAATTGGATATTAAACAAGCCCACGATACCGATAGCCAATCCCAAACGCTGTGTGTAGCCGATGATTGTATCCTTAACCTGCTGGCTCACGCTGAAAGTGGGGTAGACGCTGATAGAGTCTCCCGAGTGGATACCTGTACGCTCAACGTGCTCCATAATACCGGGGATAAATACATCCTTACCGTCGCAGATTGCATCAACCTCCAACTCTTTACCCTGGATATACTTATCAACCAATACGGGTGACTTCTCGTTAATCTCAACAGCCGAACGCAAATAGTGACGCAGAGTCTCCTCGTTTGCTACAATCTGCATTGCGCGACCACCCAATACGAAACTTGGACGTACCAATACGGGGTAACCGATGCGAGCAGCAGCACGAACACCAGCCTCAATATCAGTCACAGCCTCAGCCTCGGGCTGGGGAATACCAACCTCGTTCATAATACGCTCGAAGCACTTACGGTCCTCGGCGTTATTGATAGCCTGGATACCTGTACCGATAATATTTACACCCAAGTCAGCCAAAGGCTCTGCCAAGTTGATAGCAGTCTGACCTCCCAACGATACCACAATACCCTCGGGCTGCTCCAACTCCACAACATTCATCACATCCTCCACTGTCAGCGGCTCGAAATAGAGTTTATCGCTGATAGTATAGTCTGTTGATACAGTCTCGGGGTTGTTATTAATGATTATAGCCTCATAGCCTGCCTCCTTGATAGTCCATATAGCGTGTACAGTCGAATAGTCGAACTCCACACCCTGACCGATACGAATCGGACCAGAACCCAATACAAGAATCTTCTTGCGCTCGCTACGTACAGACTCATTCTCCTGCTCGTAAGTAGAGTAGAAGTAGGGTACATAGGTATCAATCTCGCCTGCGCAAGAGTCAATAATCTTATATACGGGGAAAATATTCTCGGCCTTACGAATCTGGAACATCTCGGCCTCCGATTTATTCCACAACTGACCGATAAACTTATCGCTGAAGCCCATACGCTTTGCCTCGCGAAGAACATTCATATCACCCACATTTGCGGCCACAGTCTTCTCCATCTCGACAATATTCTTGAATTTCTCCAAGAACAACATATCAATCTTAGTATGGTTGTAGATAATCAACAAGTCAACGCCCTTACGAATCAACTGCGCGATGGCATACAAACGGTCATCCGTACCCTTGCGGATATACTCCAACAAGGCATCGCTCTTCCAATCATCAAACTTCTTGCTGTAGATGTGGCAAACACCTGTCTCCAACGAGCGTACCGCCTTCAAGATACCCTCCTCGATAGTACGACCGATGCTCATAACCTCACCCGTAGCCTTCATCTGCGTACCCAACTCATTCGACGCATCACTGAACTTATCAAACGGGAAACGAGCCACCTTCAATACCACATAGTCCAACGCAGGTTCGAAACAAGCGGGACGGCCCGAAATCATAATCTCATCCAAGGTAAGACCTACGGCAATCTTTGCTGTTACACGAGCAATGGGGAAACCACTCGCCTTTGATGCCAAAGCCGATGAACGTGACACACGAGGATTCACCTCGATGATATAGTAGTTGAATGACAAGGGGTCCAAAGCGAACTGAACGTTGCAACCACCCTCAATCTTCAACGCACTACCACGCAACAACTGATACTCCTTGTCAGTCAAAGTCTGCGCAGGAGCGATAACTGTAGAGTCACCTGTATGAATACCAACAGGGTCGATATTCTCCATACTACAAATAGCGATAGCGGTATCGTTCTTATCACGCATTACCTCGAACTCTATCTCCTTGTAGCCCTTAATACTCTTCTCTACCAACACCTGATGTACGGGCGAGAGAACAAGAGCGTTACGCATAATCTCACGCAACTCCTCCTCATTATCTGCAAAACCGCCACCTGTACCACCGAGTGTAAACGCAGGACGCAACACAACAGGATAGCCAATCTCCTCGGCAGCCTTAATACCATCCTCCATTGTATTCACAACGAGCGAAGGCAATACGGGCTCACCGATTCTTACGCACAACTCCTTGAACAACTCTCTATCCTCGGCCTCCTCAATACTCTTGAACGATGTACCGAGAATCTCGACGTGGCACTCATCTAAAACGCCCTTCTTGGCCAACTGCACTGCCAAGTTAAGACCTGTCTGACCACCCAAGCCTGGAACGATAGCATCAGGACGCTCATAGCGTACAATCTTTGCCACATACTCCAGCGTCAAAGGCTCCATATATACCTTATCGGCAATATTTGTATCGGTCATAATAGTTGCGGGGTTAGAGTTCACGAGGATAACCTCATAACCCTCCTCCTTCAATGCCAAGCACGCCTGTGTTCCTGCATAATCAAACTCTGCTGCCTGACCGATGACAATCGGACCTGAGCCGATTACCATCACCTTCTTTATATCTGTTCTTTTAGGCATTTTGTTTCTCCTCCATCAGTTTAATGAATTTATCGATAAGATATGTGCAGTCCTGCGGACCGGGAGCACTTTCGGGATAGAACTGTACGGCATACACCTTGTCTGCCTTACACTCAACCCCCTCGATAGTACCATCTAACACATTCAAGTGCGTAGCCTCCAAACGAGTACCCTTCAACGACTCAGCATCGACAGCATAGTCGTGGCTCTGCGATGTCATATCAATACGGCCTGTCTCAAGGTCGCGTACTGCAGGGCAACCGTGGTGACCACACTTCATCTTATATACCTTTGCACCGTATGCCAACGAAATAAGTTGCATACCGAGCGATATTCCGAATACAGGAATACGGCCGCATACAGCCTTAATGATATCTAATACCTCGGGCAGTTCTTCGGGATTACCTGGGCCATTCGAGATAAATATACCATCGGGATTGAAGGCCAGAATCTCATCCAATGTTGTGTTGTAAGGTACAACCGTTACATTACACTCGCGGCTGATAAACTCTCGGATAATGTTATGCTTGATACCGCAATCCACAGCCACAATATCATACTTATGATTAGGGGTACGCGAGAACCAACGCTTGCGGGAACTTACCTGTGCCACCTGATTTTCGGGCTGCGGAGCATTCTTAATCATCTCCAAAGCCTGCTCAGTCGTAGTATCTACGTTCACGATAGCGGCACGCTGACTACCCTCATCACGAATTATGCGCACAATCATACGAGTATCAACACCTGCGATACAGGGAATGCCTTGCTCTTCGAGCGTCTCCGCAAATGTCTTTGTATAACGGAAGTTGCTCGGATTCTCGTTGCACTCACGAACTACCATACCGCCAACAACGGGCTGCTTTGACTCGAAATCCTCGTCTGTAATACCGTAATTACCAATCAACGGATAGGCCATCACCACGATTTGGTCGAGGTACGATGGGTCAGAGATAATCTCCTGATAACCTACCACCGAAGTGTTGAAAACTATTTCGCATACACGCTCCACGTTGGCACCATAGCCATATCCGAGGAACTCGCGTCCGTTCTCAAGAACTAATTTTTTTGTAAATGGTTTCATTGTCCTTCGATTTAGACTTTTTATTATTATTTCTATTGTTTATTTATTTCTGCCATACAACCTTGCCATCAACCATAGTCAAACAGCACTCTCCCCACAGGTGCCAGCCCTCAAACGGAGTACTGCGACCTTTTGAATGGAACTCTTCGGGGTTTACGTCGAACTCGGCCTCCAAATCAAACACAGCAATATCTGCCGCTTGACCTTCATTCAAACCACCGCCTATGTTAAATATCTTACGCGGAGCCTCACTCAACACCTCAATAGCCTTTTCAAGCGAGATAACACCTTCGCGCACCAATTTCGTATAAATCACAGCAAACGATGTCTCCAAACCTACAACACCCATTGCGCTGCCAGCCAAACCTCGCGACTTCTCCTCCTTTGTGTGAGGTGCGTGGTCCGTAGCCACAACATCGATTGTTCCATCTTTCAATCCCTCGACCAAAGCATCTCTATCTGCGGCTGAACGAATCGGGGGATTCATCTTGAAACGGCCCTCCTCCTTGAGGTCCATATCACACATTGTCAAGTAGTGGGGGCCTGTCTCGCAAGTAATCTTCACACCACGCTGCTTCGCCTGACGAATCAACTCTACACTCTCCTTTGTCGAGATGTGACAAACGTGATAACGGCATCCCGTCTCTGCTGCCAACTCTATATCGCGTTCAATCTGCTGCCACTCACTCTCCGAGCAAATACCTTTATGACCGTGCTGTGCTGCATACTCTCCATCGTGGATATATCCACCCTTAAGCAACTCATTCACCTCGCAGTGTGCCGCAATGATAGCATCCGCTTTCACAGCCTCCGCCATTGCCGCACGCATCACTTCTCCATTCTGCACTCCGCTACCATCGTCCGAAAATCCAGCGACCATAGGTTTCAGCGCTGCAAAATCCACCAACTCGCGACCATATCGCTCACGCGTAATCGTAGCGTAGGGTAGTACCTTCACCACTGCATCGCGCTCTATGGCATCCAACTGTTGCTGAAGATGCTCCACTGTATCGGGCGCAGGGTTAAGGTTAGGCATCGAGCATACTGTTGTAAAACCACCGTGAGCCGCCGCAGCCGTACCAGACGCAATAGTCTCCTTAGCCTCAAAGCCTGGCTCACGCAGATGAACGTGCAAATCTACCAATCCACTCACCACGATTTTACCCGTACAATCCACGACCTTATCACCCTCTAAAATCTCCACTTCGGGGGCTATCTGCTCTATCATTCCGCCACGCACAACGACATCGGCAATCTCCGATGTACCACCTCGCACGATGCGTCCCGATTTTAGTATAACTCTTTCGTTTGTCATATATTACAAAAAAGGCGACTAAACAGTCGCCCTATATTAACAATAATAAACAGTTGTAACTACTTGATTAACATCTACATCACAAATTGAAAAATAATCTCTTGACTGCCAAACCGCACATTGATTCGCAGCAGAAACGACTATCTTCATTTGTTTAGACATACCTCACTATTTAATTGGTGCAAAGTTAAGAAAAATATTTCAATCTTCGTGCAAAAAACAACCATTTTTTACGCAATTTTTTCTCATCATAAGCACCTATATACCATCACCGCCCGCATAAGCGGTTTTAGAACTTCACTCTAACTCCCAACTGCATATGCCAACGCGACATCAGGTCATTTGGGGTAAGGGCACTATTTGTAAAACGATAGACCGCCTCACCATCCTGCTCCGACACAATATTTACGGGTTGCAGACGCACATTTCCCACATTGTAATAACTTCCCCAATGGCGACATATCATATTGCCAAAATTCATAATATCCAACGTCACCTCTATCTTGCGTGATGTCTCTCGGCCAAAATAGAATCCGTGCGCCAAATGCACATCCACGCGACTCTCGGCGGGCGCCTGCATAGCATTGCGCTCCGAGAATTCGCCTCTATGCTCTCGCAGATAACGGTCCGACTCTATAAAATCATTCCATTTCTGCTGTGACTCGCCATCAGCAAATCGCATACGCGACAACTCCTCCTCCGTAGGGATATACATCAACGTAGAGCCAAATACTCCATCGCCGTTGAAATCCACCGACTCGCCAAACGTAAGCGAATATCGCTGTCCCGACGAGAGTTGATATACAGCACCAGCCGTCACATCAAATAACCTTGCATATCGCTTATGATATGTTGCCGACACCGACAACTTATGCGGCACGTCGTACGATGAGAAACTCAACGCAGGATTGTTCAAGTCGAGCGCGTATGTACGATTCCAATTCGAAGATGAAGAAGTCGACGGCACATCACACACGGCATAGGAGTGTCCAAATATATACGACGCAGCCAAATCCAGCCCCATCGCAAATCGTTTCGCCACACTTGCCGAGAGTGAATAAGAATATCCCTTCGACGTATTATCCATATAATATATGGCCGAATAGCCCGACTGTACCTTTCTCATCGCTGGCATACCCGTAGTCTCTTCACCCTCCACAGCATAGACTTTATCACCCACATTCTCCACAGCCAAGTTTCTGAACATCACACCATTCATCACCTTCGTATACAACGCATCTGCACGCAACACCCAGCCATCCGACGTCGAATACTCCACAACAGCATTTGCCTTAAAGTTTTGCGGATAACGGAAATCACGTCCCATAGCATTGAGCATAAAAGTCGTATTCGATAACGACGTAGGTGAAGGTTCCGTAGTAAACGGATTGGCTGACTCCACAACCTTGCCATTTTGAACAGGAGCGGTAAGGCGCAATCCTTTCTGCTCGACGCCCGTATTTGAGTAATTATTTACAACCCAAATAAACGGCACCTGCCCGGTAAAGATACCTGCGCCACCTTCAATCGACAACACACCCTCATCGTAATACTTCCGCCACATTAATCCCACACGCGGCGAAAGCAACAACTGAGTCTCGGGCACATCACCAATTCTCACACCATATTTTGCAGCCAAATCCCCTTCATTAAACACCTTGTTAGGTGTTGGTGTATTGAATATTACAGGTAGGGTAGCACGCACACCATAAGTAAGTTGAAAACCTTGCCCCAAATCCCAACTATCCTGTGCATATACACTAAACTCTGCCGCCTTGAATCGCGGGCCCCAAGTGGTCGTACCCGTAACCGCAGGGTCGGTATAATTATACTCATACATCGCCGCCATATCCTGCTCAAAATCCGCCACCGAATTATAGGTATATGTACCCAACGAATTTGCAAGATACAGATTGTGAATATTATACAATTCGTGATGCATTCCAAAGACAACGGAGTGAGCACCTCGCTCCCAGATGAGGTTGTCAGTCAATGTCAAAACATTCTGCTTCAGCGAATTGACTCCCGCATAGCGGTTATTACCAATATTAAGCGTCACACCGCCCGTAGTACCCGCATTCTTTATAATCACACTCGGCATCTTACCCTCGACATCAGGCTTACGACCATCCGCCACACGCGAAAGTCCCATCTTCAGCGTATTATGCAAGTCATCCGCCACACGCGACTCCAACGACAGTGACAAGTGGTGCGCCGAACTATAATTAGCATACCCCGAGCCCACAAACGTAAACGACGACAACGAATTCGCGTACTCTTCAGCCTCAGCATCAAGATAACTATAACTTGCCGACAAATGATTATCCTTATTGATATGCCAATCCACATTCGCCAACAACGATACCGATTTTCGCTCCACATCACGACGCAAATATCCTCCGCCATCATATCCCGTAAGTGCTTTATATCGGGCCGCCACTCTATCCAACTCACTCTGTTGCAGGGCCACGTCATCGAAACCCAGATAGTGCGACGATGGCGAAGAGTTTATATTATACTCTCCACTAACAAAGAAAAACAACTTATCTTTTACTATCGGGCCACCAAACGTCACACCGTGAATACGCGACGACTGCTGCTCCAATTTCTCCCTGCACTCTACATCACGCCCAGCCGTCGTTCCATAAAAATCCTGATTATTATAATATGTATATGCGCTTCCCTCAAAACTATTCGTACCCGACTTTGTGATGGCATTAATCATTCCACCCCCAAAACCACTACGGCGCACATCATACGATGCCACAGCCACCTCAATCTGCTCGATAGCATCCAATGCTACGGGATTGGCGTTAGACAAACCGCCGTGCGTTCCCGACGATGATATGCCATACATATCGTTATTCGCTACACCGTTTACCATAAACGAGTTATAGCGATTCGACACGCCACCGAATGACATACCGCCACCCCTTACCGCATTGGCCTGTGGCATCAGTCGCACCACATCATATAACGAACGCGATACCGTCGGCAACATCTCTATCTGTTGCTTATCAAAGTTCTCTGTCACTCCCGCCGACTTTACCGCTTGCGAAGCCACCACAACCTCATCAAGCGAAACAGCACTCTCCTTCAGCACTACATTCTCATTTCGGGTCTCTCCTAGACGCAACACAACATCCTGAATCTTATGCGACTCATATCCTATAAACTCCACCGTCAGCACATAGCCATCATCGGGCTTAATGCCGTGTATAGAGTATCTACCGTCACGATTGACGATAGCATAATATTCAACACCCGTTTTAGATTGTTGGAGCAAGACCGCCGCTCCCGCAAGTGGCTTATTAGCCGAATCTGTCACTGCACCTCTCAACGATGCCGTAGTAATCTGTGCCGACACTTCAAGGCACAACAATACCATTAAAAGAGAAAATATTTTCTTCATTTTGATTTGTTTGGGCACCTATTTACGGTGCAAATTTTACACACACTCCCTGCTCTATACCCTTTAAGCCAACCTTTGCCAACAGACGTACATCGCAGAGTATCGTTGCAAATATAATAAAAAAAGCCATTCACCCAACATCTTACAACAATTTTTGCACCCTCGCGTACATTTTTACACACAAAAACACCCTAACAATCACCGCAAAGAGCAATAATTTGTTTAATTTTGCACCCACAACTATTCAAAAAATGGATGCATTAATTGATTTTTTCATCGAGTGGGGTTATATAGGCCTTTTTCTGTCGGCGCTCATCGCTGGCAGCATATTGCCATTCTCATCAGAAGTCGTTCTTACCGTATTGGTACAGATGGGAGCCGACCCAACCATAAGCCTACTCTCAGCATCCATAGGCAACACCGTCGGCGGCTTGATATGCTACTGGCTCGGTTATCTAGGCAATTTAGAGTGGATTGAACGCTGGCTCAAAATCGACAAACAAAAGATAGACAAGGTATCGGGATTCGTAAAACGCAGAGGAGCGTGGATGGGCATCTTTGGCGTTCTACCGTGGGTTGGCGAGGCCATCATCGTTCTATTGGGACTTATGCGGGCCAATATCTATATTACAACTATCACTATGTTCATCGGCAAATTTGTCCGCTATCTCTTGCTTTTATACGCCCTGCAAGGTATCAACTCCCTATTTTAATTATAGGTAATCCCGCATCGTTTTCATTTTTCCCCACCGAAATAGCGTTTTGGTGCAAAGTTTGAATATTAGCCCATTGAATTAATAGGCAAACTTCAAACTATGAGAAAAATTCTACTTTTACTGCTGTCACTTACAGCATTTATCGGACAGAGTGATGCACAGGTTGTCGGTCTTAAGAGCAATCTGCTCTACTCGGCTACCGCATCGCCCAACTTGGGTGTTGAGATTGGTATGGGCCCACAAACGACCATCGACATCTCGGCAGGTTTCAATCCCTTCAAATTCTCTCACAACCGCCAATGGCGCCACTGGCTCGTACAACCTGAATTTCGCTGGTGGACCTGCGAGCGGTTTGGAGGTCACTTCTTGGCTGGCCATCTTATTGGCGGAGGCTTCAACGTCGGCAATGTATCATTTTTCCCATTCAGTATGTGGGACGCATTGGAGAATAACCGACTCAAAGGCCACGCCTTCGGAGGTGGTATAGGCTATGGCTATGCGTGGATGTTAGGCAAACATTGGAATCTCGAAGCCGAAGTTGGCGTAGGTTACGTTCACGCTTGGTATGACCAATACGAATATCAAGACGGCGGAGCAAAAATCGCCTCCGACCTTAACAAAAATTATTGGGGCATAACCAAACTCGCCATTTCATTCGTATATCTATTCTAAAATCAGCCGATTATGAAACATCTTACCAAATATCTATTTCTTGCCTGCTGTACACTACTATTGGCAACATCATCTACGCAGGCACAAAACAGCGTAACGGCCAACGGTGTGAGCGTCGATGACATCACAATGAAACAAGCCAACGGACGCCTCGACATTGCTATGACATTCGATATAAGTAATCTTCGCGTACGCTCCAATCGCTCATTGCGCATTACGCCGTTGTTATCCGACGGTCGCGAGATGTTGCAACTCCCCGCCGTCATAATCGATGGCCGCCGTCGTAGCATCATCCACGAGCGTCACTCTGACGAGATTTTCCCCTCGGCAGATACCTATGTTCGCCGCAAAAATCGCAGCGAGCAGGTGTTGGATTACGATGCCAACGTCACCTATCAGCCGTGGATGGCTAATGCTGAACTAATTCTCCGCGAGGAGTGGTGCGCCTGTCACGATGCGCCATACACCGAAGATTTGTTAGCCGTAGCATCTATGCCGAGTATAACAGCACAGCAGGGTAGTGACACCGCCCATCAACAGGCTCTCGTTACAGACATCAAGCCTCAAATGGCCTATGCTATGCCTGCCGCTGGTGACACACCAAGCCCCACACATTTTGATGCCGCCATATATTTCCACATAAATAAGAGCAATATCGAGCCATCATATATGGGCAATCAGCACACCATCGACTCTCTGCGCACACTCTTTGCCAACAACAAGGATATAAAAGCCGTAAAACTTATGGGTTATGCCTCTCCCGAAGGCCCGTTGCCATTCAACAAGTCGTTGGCCGCAAAACGTGCCGCCGCCATCAAGGATTATATGACAAAGAACAACATCGGCGCATCTGTTCCCATCACAGTCGATTCTGCGACCACCGATTGGGCTGCAATCAAGGATTGGCTCAACTCGTCACGCATCGAGAACTACTTAAAGATTATCGCCATCATCGACGACAACTCGATAGCCGAAGCCAACAAGAATGCCGCTATCCGCAAGCAGTTCCCCGTAGCCTACAACTTTATGCTACGACAGTGGTATCCCAAGTTGCGTACAACCGACATCAGCATCGAGCATACTCCTGCAAAAACAGATGTAGCGACTGCCAAGAAGTTATTGAACGAGAATCCTTCGCAACTCTCGCTCGAAGACATCTATATTGTGGCTCTCACATTCGAAAAAGGTAGCAAGGAGTGGAACGACATTATCCTATTGGCCGTTCAGACCTATCCTCAATCACCCGAAGCGAGGGTTAATGCCGCCAATGTAGCGATGGCTAACGGCAACTATGCACAGGCCGCAACATATCTGCAAGGCCTACCTGCAACGATGCCCGAGGCTATGAACTCACGCGGCATACTTGCAATGTCACAAGGCAACTACACTCAGGCTATGACCCTCTTCGAGGGTGCCGCAAAGGCTGGCGTAAGCGAGGCCAACTACAATATCGGGCTATTAAAGCAACTTATGGCCGCTAAACAATAGCCTAAATCTCTCACAAAGCAAAGAGGTTGTCCGCCCAAAAGCAGACAACCTCTTTCCTTATTCTTTATATCAGACTGAAACCGATTATTTCTCTCTTACGCAACGCACCTGCATTCCGTTTGCGCGATACATAGCCTTAACCGCCTCATAACGATTATTTACGGCACGCGTTGTATTCAAATCAAAGAACAACGAATTTGACTTATTGCTCTCGCCCGCCGTAGCAGTCCAATAGTAACCAATCCAGGGTCGGGGCACATTATCATAACCATAATCGTTTACGTTGGTCAATACGCCCGTCTCAAAACTACGACGACCCGCCGCAGGCATAAACATTTTCACACCTGTTGCCTTGTCAACCAAATGCCAACCATACATATTGCTCACATCGCCCCACGCTGCAGCGTCCTCACTCTCGTCAATATCAAACGCCTCGAATACACTGCTATCGGGCACACGCCATCCGCGTGGACACGGGTCATTGACACTCTTCTGCTCCGTACCCCACAAATCGGCCTTATGTGCACCATACAACCAATCGTAACTATCCGCAGATGAGCCCAAGATGTAAGCCATCGGATTCTTTACGGCATACTCCATAGTACCCACATCGTCACCATCCTCGGCATCCACATATTTATACGATGTAGTCAATGTGTTAGTTCCATATATCTTTTCATCTTCACTTGCCGAGAACTTATAATCCTCCGGACGAGCAAATGGGTCTTTACGTCCCCACTGATAATACATACCATAAGAGCGATATACATCATCCTGCGTCATCGAGCCGTCACTATTATGATATGCACCCAAATTTCTATCCATAAACGTACCCACCGATGTCTCAATCGCCGTAGCCTCAACATCCGAGCCTGTTGACCACAAATGCCAACTCCACAAAACCTCGCCATTGGCATCCAAAGCAGCCACTACAGCATTGCAATCGGGTGTACGAGTAGCAGTTACTTTATCATTCTCATCCAGCACATCCTCGTGCCCCAAGAAGAAAGTATATTTTCCCGTAGCGGCATCATAACTATCGTAGTTGAACATATTTCTTTCGCTCTGCCACAATATCACCACATTATCGGGTGTAATTCGCTCATTGCCCTCACCCTTGTGTGTCACGTCTATGTAATAGCGTGTATCCTTTTGCGTCAAAACATAGCAGTTTGAATACTTATCCGATAGGTCCATATCTTGATTGAGCAACGACAGATAAGACTCTGTCTGCACCGATGTACCTGCGGCGGTGTAACCCGTCAAGCGCAACGTACCATTCTCCTCAACCGAACTATCATCGGCAGTATATGATTTAGGCGATGTGATAGTAATCGTACTATTAACCAAATCGATATTATCAATCGTCCAACCTTTGGGGCGTGCCGACACCGACACACTGACAATATTGCGTGCCTTGAAAGGCAGAACAATAGTCTGTTCAAATTCCGTCACAACACTTCCTGGCAACTTAAATTCAAAATCGTAAACCTCCTCTGTCTTACAAGAAACGAAGGCAACCGATGCTACCATCATTGCCACAATTGTTGTCAAAACACCTCGAAAAAGAGTCTTCATATTTTGTTTATTATCTTTAATCACGTTCAAAATATCTGCAAATATACCACAAACGTACGAGATTGCGCAACGAAATAATTAATTATTTCTCATCTGCGTTCAAAATCCTCACTTTGTAAACGATTTTAGGCTATAAATATTATACCTATGACGAATATTTATTTCACACGGATAATATTTATTCCATCTCTCAACGGCAGAATCACACTCTCCACACGCTCATCTTCCTTTACTCGTCGATTAAACTCTATCAACGCTTGGGTATGGTGGTCATTATGCGCTACGGGCTGTACAACCTTGCCATACCACAAAATATTATCTGCCAGAATCACCGAGCCACTATGCAACAAACCTCCATCCATCAACATATCGTAATATGCGGGATACTCTCTCTTGTCGCCATCCATAAAAACCAGGTCAAACTGCTTACCCAACTTTGGAGCAATGTCCAACGCCGAGCCAACGTGCAGATGTATCTTATCGCCGTAGGGTGAGCGGTCAAAGAACGACTGTGCCAGCGCCTCCAACTCATCATCCACCTCACAAGTGTCAATCACAGCACCATCCTCCAATCCTGCAGCCATACACAAAGCCGAATACCCCGTAAAAGTGCCTATCTCCAGCACATTTTTCGGGCGAAACATCTTTACTATCAACTCCAGCAACTTACCCTGAATATGCCCCGAAATCATTCTCGGATTAATCACTCTCAGGTGTGTTTCTCTATCCAACTCGTGCAACAAGGCATCTTCATCCGAGGAGTAATCGTGTATATATTTCTCTAATAAATCCATCTTTTTCTATAAAACCTACTTTAATATCTTTTTGCCTATACAAGGAGTGTCAACTACCTGACAATATACAACGGCTTTATTCGCATTATATCTACTGATAAATCAATGTCGAAGTCTTAGAAAATATCTCTTCCGCAACCTCCATTATCTGCTCTGCCGTTACTGCCTGCACCTTTTTATAAGCCTCTTCCAAAGTATCTATCTCATTATGCACCAACAGACTCTTGCCAGCGCCAAGCATATAACCCTCATTATTCTCCATCGAGATAGCCATCTGCGCCAAAAACTGACGCTTAATCATCGCCAATCGACGCGCCGACAGCGGCTCACTGCGCAGCACCCTCAACTCCTTGTCTATCAACTCTCGGCAATAATCTCTGTTATGATGGTCGCAACTAAAATATATTGCCACAGCACCACAATCGTTATAGGGTGTATATGCAGCCTCAATATTATACGACAATCCGTTCTTCTCGCGCAAAACCACATTCAGGCGAGAATTTGCCGACGGCCCACCCAAAATATTTATCAGCAACGACAATGGCAGACGTTTCTCCGAATTTATATCATAAGCCCTTGCGCCAACAATGCAATGCGTCTGATGTGTATGCTTATTTACTATTCGTTCAAATGTCTCAACCTCTTGAGGGAAAATACGTTCAAAATCTCTTTTCGTCTGGGCCACATTTTCAAAATACTTACCCACGACTCTCTGCACCGCACTAACCGACATCGAGCCTATCGTCGAGAAAACCATCTGGTCAATGGTATGCGTACGGGCTATAAACTTTCTTATCGAATCACCATTATATTTTGCCAAAGCCGCCTTTGTTCCCAATATATTGTGTCCCAATTCCGAGCCTGCAAACAACATATCCTCATACGAATCGAAAATCATATCGGCAGGCGAGTCCTTATATGTATTGATTTCGTCAATAATCACCTCACGCTCTTTCGCCAACTCTTTTTCGGGGAAAGTGGAGTTAAAAGCCACATCAGAAATAAGTTCTACTGCTTTTGCGAAGTCGCCGCGTAGGGTAGTGGCGTGTATCGTTGTATCCTCCTTGGTTGTATATGCGTTTAGTTCGCCACCCAAATTCTCCAAGCGGCAATTCACCTGATATGCCTTACGATGCTTCGTACCCTTAAATATTGCGTGTTCGGCAAAGTGCGCCAAGCCATATTCATCCTTATGCTCGTCGCGCGTACCTGCATTTACCACCAACGCACAATGTGTCACACCGCTCTTCACTCTGCGATGTATTCCTCTTATTCCGTTGGGTAGTGTATATGTTTCAAACTCCTTCATTGTCGTTATCTATTTACCTCACGCGCTTTTATGCTTTATTATGCTCTTTTAAGAAGCGGCCTGTATAACTTTCTGCGCATTCTTCCAAATCTTTGGGTGTTCCTTCAAACACCACCTGTCCGCCCTTATCGCCCGCTTCAGGGCCGAGGTCTATAACCCAGTCAGCACACTTAATAACCTCCATATTATGCTCCACAACGACTATCGTATGCCCATTTGCTATCAACGCATCGAAAGCCTTCAACAAACGATTTATATCGTGGAAGTGCAAGCCCGTTGTAGGCTCATCAAATATAAACATTATCTGTCGCTGCACGCTATCCTTCGCAAGGAACGATGCCAATTTCACGCGCTGGCTCTCACCACCCGAAAGTGTCGAAGACGACTGTCCCAAACGTACATATCCTAATCCAACATCCTGCAACGGTTGCAAACGTTCCACTATACGGCGGCACGTCGCGTCACTCTTATCTTCTGCAAAGAACTCTATGGCATCATCTACGGTCATCTCCAGCACATCGTAGATATTCTTTCCTCGATATTTTATCTCCAGCACCTCATCCTTGAAACGCTTTCCGTGACACGCCTCGCACACCAACTCCACATCGGCCATAAATTGCATACTCACCTTGATTGTACCCTCGCCCTGACACTCCTCGCAACGGCCTCCTGCCACATTAAACGAGAACGAAGCCGCCGACAATCCCGTATGCACAGCCTGTGGCTGGTCAGCAAACAATTTTCTTATCTCGTCATACGCCTTAAGGTATGTAACAGGATTCGAGCGCGATGATTTACCAATAGGATTCTGGTCCACAATCTCTACCGATGACAACATAGCCACATCGCCCTCCAACGCATCAAAGTCTCCGGGTTTTAATCCCGTATCGAACAACTGACGACGCAGGGCAGGGTAGAGTATTCCCTTTGCCAACGATGATTTACCGCTACCGCTCACACCCGTAATGCAAGTCATAACACCTAGCGGCACACGCACATCAATATTCTGCAAATTATTCTCTCTCGCACCTCGCAACACAACGCTATTGCTCCAGCCTCTCACCGACGACGGGCACTCAATCTCACGCCTACGAGTCAGATAATCTGCCGTCAAACTATTTTTCGATTTCAACAGACTCTTTAGCGGACCACTAAAAACAATCTCTCCTCCTTTTTCGCCTGCTCGGGGGCCAACATCCACCACATAATCTGCCGCACGAATCACCTCCTCCTCGTGTTCAACAACGATTACCGTATTGCCCAAATCACGCAACTGCTTCAGCACCTTAATCAAACGATGCGTATCACGCGGATGCAGACCAATGCTCGGCTCATCAAGTATATACAGCGAGCCCACAAGGCTACTTCCCAACGATGTTGACAGATTAATTCGCTGGCTCTCACCACCCGAAAGGGTAGAGGACAAACGGTCCAAAGTCAAATACCCCAAACCTACATCCGACAAATATGAGAGTCTATTCTTTATCTCAACCAATATTCGTCGCGCTGTCTTTTCGTCATAGGCATCAAGGCTCAATTCGGCAAAGAATTTAACCAACTCATCGACGGTCATCTTCACCAATTCGGCAATATTCTTTCCTCCAACCTTCACATACAAAGCCTCCTTACGCAGACGGCTACCACCGCAAGTATGGCACGTCGTCTTTCCCGTATATCGGGCCTTCATCACTCGGAACTGAATCTTACGACGCTCGCTCTCTATGTATTGGAAGAACTCATCCAATCCGTGAAAATACTCATTTCCACTCCACAACAAATGTCGCTGCTCCTCAGTTAACTTATAATACGGCTCGTGAATCGGAAAATCAAACAGATAGGCGTTATTTATCAACTGCTCCTTCCATTTCTTCATTGTTGCCCCTCGCCAGCACGCCACAGCATCTTCATATATGGTCTTGCTCTTGTCTGGCACAACCAAATCCTCGTCAATACCCACAATCTTGCCATAGCCCTCACACGCGGGGCAAGCACCAATCGGGTTATTGAAACTAAACAGATGCTCCGTCGGTTGCTCAAACTCTATTCCGTCAGCCTCAAATCGTGCCGAGAAATCACGCACATTGTCGCCAATTATTACCGAACACTCATCCTCTCCGTAACTATACGCTCGAGCCACCGAATCACGCAGACGCAGCAACGTCTCGTCATCATCGGCCACTCGCAATCTATCTACTACAAGAGCCACACCCGAGGCGTCGCTCTCCAATGATATATTCGGCATAAAATCCTCAATGGTAACAGCCTCACCATCTACCCACAGACGCATAAATCCATCAGCGAGCAGTTGTAATATTCGCTCGATAAGAGTCTCACCATTTCTCAATCTCAATGGTGTCGTAATAACGGCTCTCTCGCCCAATCCCTTCTCGAGCATATATGCCACCACATCATCCACGCCATAACACTTCACCTCTTGCCCTGACACAGGCGAGAAGGTGTGTCCAACACGCGCAAAAAGCAGTTTTAGGTAATCATATATCTCCGTAGTTGTTCCTACCGTCGAGCGAGGATTGCGCGTATTAACCTTCTGCTCAATGGCAATAGCAGGTGCTATACCCGCAATCAAATCCACATCGGGTTTGGTAATACGCCCCAAGAACTGACGCGCATAAGCCGACAGACTCTCCACATAACGGCGCTGACCTTCGGCATAGATAGTATCAAAGGCAAGTGTCGATTTTCCCGACCCCGACAGACCTGTAATAACGGTCAGCGTGTTATGCGGAATCTCCAAATCAACACTCTTCAAATTATGGACTCTTGCGCCCTTGATATATATTGTTTTGTCTTGTGACATCTCTTATTTCTATCTTACTTCACGACCTCTACTATGGCGCCATCCACCTTCTTTAGACGCCCCAACACAATCTCTGCCTTACTGTTTCGCACCGCGAGCATCATCGTACATAGATTATCAAACACTTGCGACATCACCACAGGCTGCTCCTCCTTGATTATTCGCATCACATCATTCATCACTATATACGAAAACTCCACCCGAATATGCGTATCTACCGTACGTTCAACAACCACCGAAGCATCCAGCGCAGCCGCAGCCGACTCCTTATAAGCCGCAATCAACCCTGGCACACCCAACTTCGTACCACCAAAATACCTAACGACAACAATCAAGCAATTCGTCACCTCACGCGAGAGCATCTGCCCCAAAATGGGTTTACCAGCCGTACTCGAAGGCTCGCCGTCGTCATTCGCACGAAAACGCTCGCCAAACGGGCCTAAACGCCAAGCATAGCAGTGGTGGGTTGCATCATAGTATTGTTTACGCAGACGCTCCAGATGAACCGCAATCTCCTCTTCGCTCTCAACGTGGAAAGCGTAACAGAGGAACTTGCTACTCTTCTCCTTGAAGATAGCCTCGGCATTACCCTCAACTGTTAAATAACTATCTTTGGTCTGCTCCACCTCTCTGCTTGTTTATCGTACTTTATCAAACAATCTCTCCCAACGAATATTTGCAGGGAAACGCTTATTAGCATCCAACGACAACCATATAAACGATGCCTTACCTACGATATGGTCCACTGGCACAAATCCCCAATAGCGTGAATCTGCCGAGTTATGGCGATTGTCGCCCATCATCCAATAGTAATCCATCTTGAAAGTATATCGGTCGCTCTTCTCTCCATTGATATAATATGCGCCATCACGCACCTCTACATCGTTATCCTCATAAACGTCAATCACGCGCTCGTACAGAGGCCACGTCTGTGCGTTCAGTTCAATCGTCTCACCCTTCTTGGGTATCCACAGCGGTCCAAAATTATCCGCCGTCCAATTATATACTTCACTATGCGGGAAAGCCTCATCTTCAGCCGTAAAACGCTCTACACTGATTACATTGTCCATCTTTAGCATCTGCTCGACCATACTTTCAGTAAGCGGCGTAAAGTAACTCGAACCGTTACCCGACAACTCCGTAATACCCATATTTTCTACGGCATAAGCGCTCAACGGCGACGATGTACGAATCGTATAACAATACTGCACATCACCAACCTTCTCCTGTGGCTTATCGTTTACAAGCAACTCGCCATCCACGATACGCACCTCATCACCCGGCAAGGCTACACATCGCTTGATATAATTCTCTCGCTTATCGACCGGGCGGCTGATAATCGTATAATCACGCTCCAACGCCTTTCGACCAGCCACAGGGCCGAACTCCGCCTCATAATCGCGCAAAACATCGTAATATGTCACAGCCTGATTCTCCAACAACACGGTATCTCCCGCAGGAAAGTTAAACACCACCACATCGTTACGCTCAATATCTTGCAAACCCTTCAATCGCTTATATGGCCACTTTATAGCCTCGCTAAACGACTTCTTTGTGGCCGATAGAGGCATCGTATGATGTACAAACGGGAACGACAGTGGGGTATTGGGCATCTTTGGGCCGTAGGTCACCTTGCTCACATAGAGATAATCTCCCACCAACAGTGTCTTCTCCATCGACGACGACGGAATCACATACATCTGGAAGAAGAATATATGAATCAACGAAGCCACAACCGTAGCAAACACTATCGCATTTACCCACTCATACATGCTACGATATGTCGAATACTTTTCGCACAAAGTCTCATTCTTACTACCGATATAACGATACATATATTTTGTGATATAGAGGTCGTAAATCACTACTATACCCAACAGCAACCACAAATTACCTGTCCATACCACAAACCACAACACATAGAGCAGCGTCGCCAAAGCAAACCCCACCCATTTATTGCCAAGAAATTTCTTTATCTTTTCCATCTTTCTAAAAAAATTCTTACCCTTAAAACAAATCATCCATTGTATATACGCCCTTCTTGCCGCAAAGGAACTCTGCCGCCACCACTGCGCCCAAAGCCAACGTACGACGATTCTTTATCGAGTGACGAATCTCCAACACATCATCCTCCGATGTATAAGTTACAGAATGGTCGCCTGGCGTCATCCCCACGCGGAACGACTCAATACCCACAAGGCTCTCTTCCTTCGTAGGCTCATTCACCCAACCACTCTTGCTATCCAATCTCGCAATAATATCCTCTGCCAAAGTCACAGCCGTACCACTTGGCGAATCCTTCTTCTCGGTGTGGTGAGTCTCTGCAAGTGCCACCTCATATCCCTTAAAACGGTTCATCATCTGCGCCAGCTCACGATTCAGGCGGAACATCAAATTTACACCCAATGAATAGTTCGACGCATAAAACATCGCACCACCCGTCTGCTTGCACAACTCCTGCAACTCGGCCAACTTATCTGTCCAGCCTGTCGTGCCACTCACAACCGCAGCACCGCACTCCAAACATTTACGGATATTGCCGTAAGCCGTCGATGGGGTAGTGAACTCTATTGCCACATCCACCTTTGCCAAATTCTCCGCCGTCAAATCTGCAGCATTATCAACATCGATTATCAAACCGACTTCGTGACCTCGCTGATTTAATATCTTCTCTATCTCACGGCCCATTTTGCCGTAACCGATAATTGCAACTTTCATATCTTGTCTATTTTACTGTCATTTTTCTAAAAACCTATACACCAACGCGCCAACCTCCTCACGCGCGTGTATTATCTTGCAAAGATAATCAAAATATTCTCTATTTCACAAAAATTCCACCTTTCATCCTCTTTTCGAAAAATTTTCTTAACTTTACACCAAACAACTAAGAATTACAAATTATGAAAACAAAGTTTTTATCGAAACTTATAATCCTATTTTTGCTTGCCACAATTGCCTCTTGCTCTTCAGTGCGCAACAACCGCATATCCTTCGGCTCACTCGACGCCGACAAGTATGCAAGACTCATTCAAAAAGACAACGTTACTCTTGTCGATGTCCGCACCGCCGAGGAGTTTGCAGCAGGCCATATCGCAGGCGCAAAGCACAACATCGACGTACGCAAATCCACCTTCATCAACGATGCCGAAAAGACTCTTCCCAACAAAGGCATAATCGCCGTCTATTGCAAGGGTGGCGTACGCAGTAAAACCGCCGCCTCACAACTTGCCGCACGTGGCTATAAGGTCGTAGAACTCAGCACGGGCTACGATGGCTGGATAAAATCGGGTGGCAAAACCGAAAAATAAATTTCACCACAAGACCAAAACTAATAACGCAATTATATGAACAGAAAAGATTTCCTCTATCAATCAGCCATAGGATTGGCCGCATTGAGCATTGGCACAAGTTGCGCAAAGCAGAAAACCCAAAAAATCCCCAAATTTGGCCCCCAGACGGCTGCTCCAGAATTTGGCGAAATACGCTCGTTATTGCTTCATTTGGGCAGTAATATGTGGTGCGACTATCCCACCGAGCAGATGGGTGCTCCCGCGCCCGAAAGCGCACAGACATTAGACGTAAAACCCGAGTTCAGCCTTATCTGGAGCGACGAGAAGTGGCGCGAGGTCACCGACCGCGCAGCACAGGCTGGCATCAATATGATTGTCATCGACTTAGGCGAAGGCCTGTTCTATCCCAGCCACCCCGAATTAGCCATAGAAGGCACCTGGAGTGTCGAGAAGATGCAGGCCGAAATCAGACACCTCAATAGCCAGGGTATCGAAGTTATCCCAAAACTAAATTTCTCAACCACCCACAACGGCTGGATGGGCGACTACTCTCATATGGTATCATCCAAACCTTACTATCGTATGTGCGAAGATGTTATCCGCGACACAGTTGAGATTTTCGGCAATCCCCGTTTTTTCCACATAGGCTTTGACGAAGAGCGCGCATCGTTCCAGGAGGGCGAGGATTTCCAATACATCTGCGTACGCAAAGGCGAATATTGGTGGCAAGATTTTCTTCACATCGTGCGCGAAGTCGAAAAGCACGGCGCCCGTGCGTGGATATGGAGTGATTTCGGTTGGAATTCAGAGGAGTTCTACGAGCGTTGTCCCAAAAGTGTCATTCAGCAGAATTGGTTCTATGACGAGTCATACGGAGGATTCGACATCAATACAAACACAACATCCGACGCCAAAATCTTGGAAGCGTTCTACAAGTTAGACAAAGCGGGATTCGACCAAGTTCCCTGCGGCACAAATTGGATTGGCTGGGAACGTTCAAAACTTGGCGTTGGAGCCGATGACGTCATAGGCAAACTCGTAAAATTCGGCCGCGAGAACATCTCCAAAGAGCATCTTATGGGCTTTATGATGACCACGTGGGAAATCTATGCTTGGCGAGGCATAAGCAGAGAAGAGCACCACCAAAAGATATTGGACGGCATCGACCTTATGGCCGAAGCGATGAAATAAAACTCCATTTTACTATGAACAGAAAAGACTTCATCTACAAATCGGCCCTTGGGTTAGCAACCTTGAGCATAGGCACAAGTTACGCAAAGCAGAAAACAAAGCGCATCCCCAAAACCGACCCGCAAACAGCAATCGCCCCAATAGGCGACATACGCGCTATTTTACTCCATTTGGGTAATAATATGTGGTGCGACTATCCCACAGAACTGATGGGAGCGCCAGCCCCAGAGAGTGCAGAATCATTAAGCCGAAAGCCCGAATACAATATGATTTGGACCGACGATTTGTGGCGCGCCATAACCGGACACGCAGCAAAGGCTGGCATCAACATGATTGTCCTCGATTTAGGCGAAGGACTATTCTACCCAAGCCATCCCGAATTAGCCATCGAAGGCTCGTGGAGTGTCGAAAAAATGCGTGCCGAAATCAAGCACCTTAACAGTCTGGGCATAGAAGTAATCCCCAAACTAAACTTCTCAACCACCCACAACGGCTGGATGGGCGACTACTCTCATATGGTATCATCAAAGCCATATTATCGTATGTGCGAAGATGTTATCCGCGATGTCGTCGAGATTTTTGGCCATCCGCGCTTTTTCCATATTGGACTCGACGAGGAGCGTGCAACATTCCAGGATGAGGGAAAATATCAATACGTCTGCGCACGCAAAGGTGAATATTGGTGGCAAGATTTTCTTCACATTGTACGTGAAGTCGAGAAGCACGGCGCTCGTGCGTGGATGTGGAGCGACTACGGTTGGTCTAACGAAGAATTCTTCGAACGTTGCCCCAAGAGCGTAATTCAGCAGAATTGGTTCTACGACGAGTCGTACGGTGGTTTCGATGTCGAGACCAACACCACATCCGACGCCCGAATCGTAAAGGCATATTACAAATTGGAAGAGGCTGGTTTCGACCAAATTCCTTGTGGCTCAAATTGGGTAGGCTGGAAACGTCGCCAATTAGGTGTCGGAGCCGACGATGTGATTGGCAAGTTGGTAGAGTTTGGCCGCAAAAACATCTCTAAAGAGCATCTTATGGGCTTTATGATAGCCACTTGGGAGCGACATATCGAAAAAGAGGAGAACTTCCAAAAGGTAATTAAGGGTATTGACCTTTTGGCCGAAGCAACGAAATAAACTATTGATTATACCATATAAACAATGAGGCTGTTCAACTTTAATTGAACAGCCTCATCATTTTATTACGACAACAACCTATTTCTTGTCGTTCTTCGATATAGCATCACGCATCTGCGTATCAGCCATAATATTCTTCATCTTGTAGTAATCCATTATACCGAGATTACCATTGCGGAACGCCTCGGCCATTGCCAACGGTACCTCTGCCTCAGCCAAAATCACCTTCGCACGCGCATCCTGCGCCTTTGCCAAGTTCTCCTGCTCCAAAGCCACAGCCATAGCACGACGCTCCTCGGCTTTAGCCTGCGCAATATTCTTATCGGCATCCGCCTGGTCCATCTGCAACTGCGCACCGATATTCTTACCTACATCAATATCTGCAATATCGATTGACAAAATCTCAAACGCTGTACCTGCATCCAAACCCTTCTCCAACACTACGCGAGAGATAGAATCGGGATTCTCCAATACAATCTTATGCGACATAGCCGAACCGATTGACGACACGATACCCTCACCGACGCGCGCCAAAACAGTCTCCTCTCCAGCACCACCAACCAACTGCTTGATATTAGCACGCACCGTAACACGAGCCTTTGCAATCAACTGAATACCATCCTTCGCCACAGCCGCTACGGGAGGAGTATTAATCACCTTCGGATTAACCGACATCTGCACAGCCTCAAACACATCACGACCAGCCAAATCGATAGCCGTAGCCATCTTGAAATCGAGATTGATGTTAGCCTTCTGCGCCGATACCAAAGCGTGTACGACATTGGTTACATTACCGCCCGCCAAATAGTGCGCCTCCAACTCATTGGGGTCCAACTTAAGGCCTGCCTTTGTACCCTCAATCATCGACGATACGATAACTGATGGCGGTACACGACGCCAACGCATCAAGAAGAGTTGTAACAGGCTGATATTCACACCTGAAACCAACGCCGAGAACCACAATCCCACAGGGATAAAATAGAAGAAAAGCCAAATAGCCACGAAGCCTAATACGCCCGCAACTGCAAAAATACCAAACTGTAATTCTTCCATAACTAACTTTATTTTAATATATTACACATTTCATCTCAAGTAAAGGTTTAAGTCGCAGTTAAAGTATTACTTTAAGTCAACCTTACTCAGACTTTTTAACTACTACATTAAAATTCTCAAAATCAACCACTTCCACCTCACAGCGCTGGTCGATATATGCATCCACCGACTTAGCCTCATAGACCTTGCCGTCAATTTTCACCTTACCCATAGGCGATAAGCGCGACACCGTAACTCCCTTATCTCCAACCTTTAACGCTTGAGCAGGAGAGTCCATACTCGTACCCTCAACCTTATCTTTCAAGGCCAAACGTTGCCACGTTTTTGCGCGCAACGACACAACAACAGCAATCAACGATGCCGCCACCACCGCAACGATTGTCAACACTCCGCCTATTACGCCCAATCGCATAAAAGCAAAGTATATCGCGGCGCCATAACTCGCCACCGCAAGAATGGCCCCCAGCGTCACTCCCGGCAAGAAAACCAACTCCGCCACAAGGAAAAAGACACCTAAAACTACAAGAAAAATCGTCAAGCCCATAGCAATAAATTATTTCAAGGTTATTTCATTTCACTATTCGTCATCTTCTGCCTCATCATCCTCTTCTGCCTCGGGACGTATCTCTACGACCTCAACCGACAGATTCTCATCGCACTTCATTATGGCTTGCGCCACACGGTCTGCCGTTGCACGGCTCGTAAACATACCTAACAAGAATTCCTCATCCGCCACCTTCGACAATTGTGCTTCAGAAGCCATAGTCGAGATAATCTCCTTGACCGTCTCGTCCAATGCGCCACCCTTGATTACAACGCGGAACGAAATCTGTTCGCCCTCGCCCTGCTCATCGAGATTAGTCTTACGACCATCGCACCACTCAACAACCTGCGGATTACGGAAACCCTTTTTCTTCATAACCTCAACAGCAGCCTCGGCTTCGGCACTTGTATGCAAGCCACCCGCATAATAGGCAAAACGACCATCCTCTAAAGCCTCAACAAACAGCGGGGCAGCACCTCTAAAGATTGATGGCGACTGCTTAACCTTATAAGTACCGAGCAGGATACGATATATAGTACCATACTCATAAGCAACACACTCGGGAATAGGGTTCGATGAATTATATGGGCTACGAGAATGAAACTCTATAGCCTCGTAATCAACAAATGAGCGACGCTCCACATCGATAATCGGCAAACGGTAATCAATTTGACGCACAGTACGCGAAGCGGCCGACAAAGAGTCGATTGAGGATGTAATGTTAAGCAATTTTGCCACATACATCTCATAATTCAACGCCACAGGCTTTTGCAGGCAATAATCGGCCAGCGACTCCGATGCGCAATTATCCACCGATAACAACTTCTGCTGGCGCGCCTCCATCATCATACTCTCGGTAATCTCCAATATATCCTCGCGGCTCTCCTTCTCCAAGAAATAGGAATAGACATAAATCTTATGGTCATATATCTCGCTCCACGCCTTTGCCAACTGACGCTCCAGGACAAAATTATCATCCATCGAGGTTGCCATCTCGGCATACAATGCCTCAGCATCGGCCTCTGTGGTGGCTTGCAGATATTTATCGTAAAGAGTCTTTATATTGTTATAGTTCTTCACATAAGTTGTAGCATATTCTCTCACCGCAGCCTCTTTGCCTTGCAGTTGAATCAACAACTTCAAGTCATCGGGCTCTATACTCTTTGTAAAATATTCATTCTTAAATATCGAGCCTGCGGTCTGCGCATTTTGTGCGCCGCCAATATTACCCAGTCCCTCCAATACAAACTTCTGCTCAATAGCATTTATACGGTCTATGAGTTTGATTTTCTGCGAACGCATAGAGAATATTGCGCTCTCGGCATCTGACAGGATAAGCAACATCGAATCTGTGCGTACCTGAACCAACGAATCACGGCTCTCGACATTGGCTCGCATTGCACCTCGCACCTCACGCACAACAGCCATCAGAGAGTCGGTCTGCTGGCGTAACTTATCGTCACTACGCAACAAATCCATATACTCCTTATTATCCTCCAATCCTGCTACACGCGCCACAACATCCTGCGCGATAACATCGCATACACCTAAAAACAGAGTCGCCAAACCGACCAAAACAAACTTTCGTTTCATTATCTCCACCATCTTATAAAAAAGAGTTGAATCAATCCAAATATCTCTAAACGTCCCAACAGCATCAGGACTGTCAAATTAAACTTTGTCACAATGGGCATCAACGAGTAGTTAGCCATAGTACCCACCTCGCCAAAGCCTGGGCCCACATTACTAACACAAGATACCGCGGCCGAAAAACCTGTCATCAAATCGGCACCAAAGAGTGTATTAAGGAACGTACCGACAAGTATTAGCAGCATATAGGCAACGATATAAACCATTACCGTTCCCATCATATCCTCATCCTGCACCACGCCATCAATCTTCGTACGGAATATCGCATCGGGGTGACGTTGAGCGCGCAGACGTGTTCGTATCATCTTCGCCGCCACCAAGAATCTATCGACTTTAAGACCTCCCGACGTTGAGCCTGCACATCCGCAAATTATAGAGCAGAAGATAAGTATCAGGATGGCAAACGACGTCCAGGTATTACAATCTACCGTAGCATATCCCGTAGTTGTAATAAGCGACACGGTATGGAAAAATGCCGAACGCAACGACAACCACAGCGTAGGATAAATATCCGACATCCATAGGCTAATGGCAATCAACACCGACGAGACGCCTATTATCGTAAAATAGACACGAGACACCTCCGAACGGAAGACGTTATTATGCTTTCCTGTAATCGTAGCGTATATCAATCCGAAATGCAAGCCCGCAAAACACATAGCAAGCATAAGGATAAACTCTATGAGGCCAGAATTAAAGAATGCTATACTTGTATTCTTCGTTCCAAATCCGCAAGTACCGCAAGTCGACATCGCGTGACACAGCGCATCAAACCAACACATACCAGCCAACTTTAGAGCAATAGTCGTCACGGCGGTCATCAAAAGATAGGTAATCAAGATAATGCGCACGATGGTCTGCGTACGATAATTGAAATTATCCTTTGCCAGCGACGACAACTCCACGCTCGACAACATCCTCTTACTGCGGCCAATGGATGGCAGGATGACCAGCGCAAACATAACCACACCGACGCCACCAATCCAACTTGTCGCCATTCGCCAAAAGAGCAGACCACGAGGCAGGGCCTCGATATTATTCAGGATTGATGCACCCGTAGTGGTAAAACCCGAAACACTCTCAAACCAAGCATTGATAACCGTAAATTCGCCGCCCCACATCAAATAGGGGAACATTCCAACGACACTTGCAACCAACCACGAGCCAACGACAATGCAATAACCCTCTTTTGTCGAGATACTACTGGGGCTTGGCACAAATATCAACGGAAAACAACCCAACAACAGGGTCAGAAGCGAAGACATCACAAGCGGGTAATAAGAAGTATCGACATTGCTGACATAAGCGATGCCCGCCGATGTCAACATAAATGCCGCCAACACCAACAGGATAATGCCAATATATCTTATTACAACACTAATGCGCATAGACTTAAGACCTTAAAGGTTTTTTATTTACAATTGCCTCAATTCTATCTTTCAGTTCTGCCATTTCGTCACGACATTCGCTCTTAACCACAAACGGCATCTTATATTTGAGCGAGTCACCCAAACTCTTGTTCATATCAACAATGGGTTTGGCAATATATATCATCACAAAATAGTAGAACATCAAAAGGATTGCAATCATTACCAGCAACGAGATGAACACCGGTGTAACGGCTCGATAAGCATTACGGCTCAACAATTCGGCTCGGGGAGAGAGAGAACTCTGCGACGAGGTCATAACACGCAAGACACCATCACTCAAGGCATTGTATTCGGGGAGATAGTTTTTATTATACCAATTCCAGCCGTCAAAAGCGGGAGTGGTAGCCTGGGCAACAGAATCAACTTGCACAGGCGGGAGATACTCTACAACGCGACTCGCCTGCAACTTAACCACAACATTTTGCATACGTTGCGCCAACATATCGAGCGAATCAAACAGCGTAACGGCCGAGGCCGAAGACTCCTCACGAGCCAACTGCACCTTTTCGACCAACTCTTCGTAACAACTATTGCAACTGTCGGCATAGAGACTATCACGCAACACGGCATATCGCAAAACCGCACGGTCGTGGGCGTGGATAGCATCAAGCAGGCCCTCTGATACGGTGATACTACGACGACTGCTGCCAAGTATGGCATCTATGTCGCCACTCATATTGTTAAGTTCAAACAGCGACACAAGGCCCGAGAAAAAGAGCAATACTACAATACTCAAGAAGCCTATGGTCACTCGCTTACGAATTCCTTTCATAACAAAACATATTTTGCCAATTATGCAAAGATAATAAAATTATCTTATACTCGACAAATTTTGCACACAGAGTTGCGTTTTATGCCAAAATTTCGGCTATTACGTCATCATTTTCCTCTATCGACAGCAATTTCACACGGCAGATAGTGTTAATCAAATCTCGACGATAGGGGGCCTTTACACGCACATAATTACCCGCATAGCCATACATCATTCCGCCACGCATCGTACTCTCGAACAGCACCTCAGCCTCACTACCAACCGTTCGCTGACAGAACTCCGAATGTAACTCCCGACACAACTCATCCAAACGTGCCGCACGCGCCGTAGAGACCGATGCAGGTACCTTATTGGGCATATCGACAGCGGGAGTATTGGGGCGCTCCGAGAATGGGAAAATATGCAAGAACGAAGGGCGTAGACGTTCCAGAAGCGAATAGGTCTGCTCAAAATCCTCGTCGCTCTCACCTGGGAATCCCGTAATTACATCCACGCCAAAGAATGTATCGGGCATAAGCGAGCGCACTTTCTCGATGCGGTCGGCAAATCGCTCGGCTGTATAGCGACGACGCATAAGCCCCAAAATATGGTTTGAGCCGCTTTGCAACGGGATATGGAAATGGTGCTGGAATTTTGGAGACGACGCGCAAAACTCAATTATCTCATCGGTCAAAAGATTGGGCTCGATGGATGATATTCGATAGCGCTCAATACCCTCAACATCGTTCAGGGCACGCAAAAGGTCGATAAATTTTTCACCCGTTGTGCGGCCAAAATCGCCTGTATTGATACCCGTAATCACTATCTCTTTAAGTCCCGTCGCCGCCACTCGTTCTGCCTGCTTTACCAAATCGGCAATAGGCATATTACGGCTCGAGCCACGAGCATAGTGAATAGTACAATATGCACACTTGTAATCACACCCATCCTGCACCTTCAAAAACGAGCGCGACCTATCGCCCGAAGAGTATGCTGCAAAGAAGCGATTTATCTCCTCACAAGAGCAACTTTGCACCCGTTGACGGGCATCGTTTTCGAGTTCAAGTACTGCTTTAACTAAATCTCCTTTATAGTTATTACCCAACACTATACGCACTCCATCTATTTCGGCTATTTCTGCAGGTTTCAACTGCGCATAGCAACCCGTAACAGCAATTACGGCATCGGGGTTACGACGGTGCAATTTACGGATAATATTACGGCATTTTTTATCGGCGTGTTCGGTCACCGAACAACTATTTATAACATATACAT
>JAZOVT010000041.1:0-65815 GCA_045658845.1 Alistipes sp. | reverse complement strand
AGTTTGCACAGATCTTCCACGCTCATCAACTCTCCTTCGAGTGGTAGGGGTTGATGTTTCTCACGAACTGTCTTTTCGAGTGATTCGATTCTCTCTACCAGATTTTGGATGAGCTCCGGTAGCTGCTCAAATGCTAATGATTTTTGTGTCATAATTTTATTGTATTAAGTGAATGGTTTAGTTAACAGTTCATACTAAGAGTAGAGGGGCTTTGGTAAGAAGGTTTGAGAATTGGTGATTTTTTTTGTAAAAAAAGATGCGAAAGACTTCTTCTGCTTATAAATGACGCCTTTTGAATAAAAAGTAGAATTCTTTTCGCCCTGTGTCAGATGCGGCTCATTGCACTCCATTTCACCTCGTTGCAGCTCATTGCAAAATGGACGAAATCTTTTTATTGGAAAACGGTTTTGAGAAGATATTGGACATCGAGGTCGAGAATGGTGCGTACTCGTAAACACTAACACCCACGAAAAATGGCGTTTTGGGGCATAATTCCGTTAAAACACAAAAAATCCCGAAAGTGGTTGATAAACTCTCGGGATTTTTCGTCTATTTTGTATGATTTTCAGCCGATTTTTGTAGGCATAAGAGTTTATTAGTGGGCGTTAGAGTGCAAAAATTACTTGCCGATGCAAAAGTGTGAAAAAATATTCTGCAAGATATCTTCAGAGGTGATTTCGCCTGTTATAGTGCCGAGGTGGTAGAGGACTTGGCGGATGTCTTCGCTCAACAAATCTGTTGGTAGGCCGTTATGCAAGGCCAAAAGGGTTGCAGACAAAGATTCGGCGGCGGCTCGTAAGGCCTCATAATGACGTTGAGACGAGACCACGACGTCTCCTCGATAGGCCGTCTGTGCGTCAAAGCGCGATTGCAACGCTTGTTGCAATTCGTCAACGCCCTCACCTGTCTTGGCAGACAAATATATAACACGACTCACTCCTCTATCCAACTCAACAGTATCACTTTGCACCACACCATCGAGGAGGTCTATTTTTGTTACGACTTTATAAACCGTTTGTTCGGCAGAGGGCATATACCCCTGCATATCTTCGCTCATCTGCGTTGCGGCATCATCGGTGAGCCACAAGATTATATGCGCTTTACGCAGTGCCTCCGATGTGCGCTCGATACCCATACGCTCCAGCACGTCATCGGTATAGTGCAAACCCGCTGTATCGACAAATCGGAACACTACCCCACCGATATTACACGTCGCCTCAATCGTATCGCGGGTCGTTCCTGCAATATCCGAGACCATAGCCCTCTCCTCGCCCACCAGGCGATTCAGCAATGTACTTTTACCCACATTAGGACGGCCGACGATTGCTACCCCAACACCCTCCTTAAGAGCATTTCCCAATGTAAACGACTCGGACAGCGCAACCACTTTCGCATAGGTTTGCTGCAACAATTTCTCCAGATTATCTCTATCAGCAAACTCCACATCCTCCTCCGAGAAGTCCAACTCCAACTCCAGCAACGATGTTATCTGCAACAACTCGTCTCTCAATGTTCGCAACTCATCGGAGTATGCGCCTCGCATCTGCGTCGATGCCACAGCGTGTGCGGCGCGTGATTCGGCAGCGATAACATCTGCTACGGCTTCGGCTTGCGACAAATCCATTCTACCAGCGACAAAGGCTCGGCGTGTAAACTCACCCGCATAGGCCATACGCACACCGCGTTGTGTAAAAAGCGACACAATGCGCTCTACGACATAACGTGAGCCGTGCGAAGAAACCTCCACCAGATTCTCGCCCGTATAAGAGTGTGGCGCACGAAAAACGCTTACCAAAACATCATCTACGACCTCCTCACCATCTACGATATTACCATAATGCACCGTCGAGGCCGCAACTTCGCACAAGGCACGTCGCCCTCGAAAGACCTCATCACACACCTCGATGGCCCTCTCGCCACTCAATCGTATTATACACAATGCTCCCCCTACAGGCGTAGCGGGAGCAATGATGGTATCTTCGTCGTTAAAATACATAGTTACCAGACTTAATTTATTTCGTGGAATATGCTGTAGATTTGCAAGATTCCACAGCCTATTCCCATTATTTCTCGATTCTCAATCGCTGGCCGATACTCAACTTGTTGGCATTCTTGATTCCATTCCAACGCATTAGTTGTGTAGTAGTTACACGATACTTACGAGCAATGGCACCCAATGTCTCGCCACTCTTGACCTTGTGATAGGTGACTGATGCCTGCGCAATCTTTTTCTGTACGGTTTCGGGATTCAAATACTCCTTCAAATAGGTAGAATCCTTTGCAAAGATAGCCGCCTCGTTAGACACATATTCCGTCAAACGGTTGGCGGGCAAAACGAGCGTATAGGGCTTTGTAGTAGCAGGGATAATATCCAACTTATACTGCGGATTCAACATCTTGAGCGTCTCATTAGGCACATCGATTGTCGAAGAAACCTGACCCAGGTGCATCAAGCGTGAGACGTGCACCGTATCGACAGCAATAGGCAATGGAGGCTCGGCACTTGTTATATTGTGCGCCTGATGATATGTATAGGCATACGATGCAGCAATAAATGCAGGAACATAGCCTCGCGTCTCCGATGGCAGAAACCAATATACATCCCAGAACGATTGCGGATTACCACCTGCTCGCGCCAACGCCTTATTCACATTACCCTGGCCACAGTTATAGGCCGCAAGAGCCAAACTCCAATCGTGATACAACTCATAGAGATATTTCAAGTGCTTACACGCCGCTTTGGTCGATTTTACAGGGTCATAACGCTCATCGACCATCGAGTTAATCTCCAATCCGTAAGCCTTACCCGTAGGGGGCATAAACTGCCACAAACCCGTAGCACCCACTCTCGATACGGCTGTCGCCACCAACGCCGACTCCACAACGGCCAATGCTCGCAACTCAACGGGCAAGCCCGCCTTCAGCAACTCCTCCTCAATCATCGGGAAGTAGTATTTTGCTCGTGCCAGCACTCGGCTCATCAAACCCGAACCATCAACATAACGCTTGATATATGTACGCACCACCTCGTTATAAGGCAAGTGTATAGGTGTTACTATCGCCTTGATTCGTGCCGCATACAGAGAATCGAGCGAAGCATCGGTATCCATCACAACAGGCTCGCAGACATATTTATCAAAGAAGTTCTGCATAGCATCATCCACCTGCTTCAGTTTAAGTTGCTCGGCCAAAGAGTCGGCTGCAGCAGGGGTATAATCCACCTTGAACGGCTCAACGGACTTAACCTCCTTGCGAACCTCCATTTCACGATGCCACGCGGCCTGCCAATCGCTCTCGCGCTGACGATACTCCTCGACAAGGCCCGCCAACGAATCCGATTTTATCCTCTCTTGAGCAAGTTGCTCCTTCACACTTAATTTTTTTACTCGCTTGCCTCGTGATTGAGTTTGCGCCTCTGCCGACAACACGGCTACACACAGCGCGCTTACCAACGCGAGTGAAAATAAAATTTTACGCATTATTTAGAATGTAAGATTTAGATTAACACCAAATATGGGATTACCTCCCGCCACATAAGAGTATTGGTAATCGAACATCGGCTCGAGTTTTACAGTCAAATCATCCGACACATCGAAATCCTTCAAATGAGCATCAACGTGAGCATCAACGGCCTGAAAAGCATATACGGCAGCCGTCAAAATGATACTCAAGTCACGATTACGACGGTACGAGTCACGCAGATTCTTAAGGAATGTCGTTGAGTAACGACCTCTAAACTCATCCTTTGAGACTCCATCGGGATAATTTTCGGGATGTTCATCGAAATCGGCTCGCAGAGCGTGGGCTGTCTTAAATCGCTTAAAACCACGATTGTTCCAGTCAAACACATATACCATCGAGGCCATACCGCCTACGACGATAGGCACCTTCCAATAACTCTCATTATATACCTGACCCGCTCCGGGGCATATCAGCGACAATGTCGTAGCCTTCTTAACGTCCGACACCTCGTTGGTCGAGTATTTTATTGCCGCATCACCCAAGAAATATATATACGATACGGCCGCCGCACCCCACAACAGTTGACGTGTGGTGTTGGTGCGTACCATACGGCGTTGCAAGAGATTCATCTCCTCAGTGCGTGACATTCCTTCAAGCAACATCGCATCATACTCCCTCTTCAGAGGCTTATACTTGCTACCTTGGTGTATAGCCAATCCTATCGAACTGCCCAACGTACCATACAATATAGGGAGTTTCCAATACTGCTTATTATATATCTGACCATATCCAGGTAACACCATTGATGTCAGACACACCTTTGACAACGACATAGAGTCGCTAAACCACGGCTCGCGAGGGATAATATTACCGTTTGCATCCAAACGGCCTGCTTGACGGGCACGCTCCTTGTGGCGGGCTATTCGCGCCAACGAATCCTGACGTTGTTTAGCCTGCTTGTCAATCAGTTTCTGTGCTGCAACCAACGAATCGGCATCAAGCATAGCGATAGAATCGGCACGGGCTATAGCCACTGAATCGGCCAACATCACTCCTCTCGTAACAAGTTGTATATTGCCACGCTTGAGAGCCTGCGCATCAGCACTCTGCACTCCCACGCCAACCATCAGCACTAACATCAATGCTACGATACGGCACACAGACCATCGTGCAACAAGTTTACCTTGCCACCCACACACTATCTTTGCCCCTATTGCCGTCAAATTTATCATATAGGCTATTTATTGCGCAAACGCTCAATAATCAAATCAATCTCCTCGTCACCCGAGAACTCTATAACAATCTTGCCACCGCCATTCTTGCCGCGCTTGATGCTTATATTCTGCGAGAAATATGGCTCCAACTGCTCTACCAAACGTGAGTATGATTCGGGGTACTCATCCTCAGCCTTTGTTGCAGTCGTGGGCTTCTCGGCCATCTTACGCGCCAACTCCTCCATCTGGCGTACCGACAACGACTTCTTTAAGCAGCGTTTCAACGCCACCACCTGCTGCTCCTTTGCCATACCAGCAATGGCCTTGGCGTGGCCCATCGAGATAAGGCCCTCCTTCAATGCAAGTTGCACCTCATCGGGCAGATTCAATAGTCGCATATAGTTCGAAACCGTTGAGCGTTTCTTGCCAACCTTGTCGGCCATAGCCTCCTGTGTCAAGCCGCACTCCTCGATAAGGCGTTGCATACCCAATGCAATCTCTATAGCGTTCAAATCCTGACGCTGGATATTTTCAACCAATGCCATAGCGTGCAGATTCTCATCGTCCACATCGCGTATATAAGCGGGCAGACGCTCTACACCCACCATCTGCGCAGCACGCCAACGGCGCTCACCGCTGATGATGATATACTCCTCGCCCGACTTCTTAACCGTAATAGGCTGGATAACACCCAACTGCTTGATAGACTCGGCCAACTCGGCGAGCGCTTCATCATCAAACTGCGTACGCGGCTGTGTAGGATTGGGGATAATCTTACCAATCGCTATCTCGGCCATCTGCGTCATCGGTGTAGCCTTTACTGCCACCTTATCGGTACCGAATATGGCATCCAAGCCACGTCCTAAACCTTTCTGCTTCATATCTTTAGTCTATTATTTACTCTGTTTGCGGTTACGCTTCAAAAACTCTTTGGCGAGATTCAAATAATTCACCGAACCTGATGCCGCCGCATCGTACAACATAATCGGCTTACCGTGCGAAGGGGCCTCTCCCAAACGGATATTTCGCTGAATAACCGTATCGAACGCCAACTCGCCAAAGTGCTCGCGCACCTCGGTTGCAACCTGATTATTCAAGCGATTACGCATATACATCGTCAGAACAAAGCCCTCGATATCCAAATCGGGATTCAATCCGCTCTTAACCAACTTTATAGTATTGAGCAATTTACTCAACCCCTCCAAAGCCAGATACTCGCACTGCACGGGAATCAACACCGAGTCGGCTGCCGTGAGAATATTCACCGTCGTATAACCCAACGAAGGCGAACAATCGACAAAAATATAGTCAAACTTATCGCGTACCTGGTTGATAATCTCCTTGATTACAAAGTGAGCATTCTCCATCATCGGCAACTCGGTATCGGCCGCCACCAACTTAATGCTCGAAGGCAACAACCACAACTTCTTCACATCGGGGCTCTGCAGAATAACCTCCTCGGCTCTCTTATCGCCAATGATACACTCGTATATACCATCAAGTTCGATATCAAAGCCCAATCCCGATGTAGCATTAGCCTGCGGGTCGGCATCCAAAAGCAACACCTTTTTACCCAACAAAGCCAACGAGGCTGCCAGATTTATTGCTGTCGTAGTCTTACCTACACCACCCTTTTGATTTGCCAATGCTATTACTTTTGCCATATCGTATTAATCTCTAAAAAGTTTTTTCATTTCGCACCTGCATTTACACCCGACTATTACTCAGCGCAGTGTCGCATTTGCCACAACAACGCCAACGGATTCAAGCAGGATATAATCGGACAAAATTAATGAATTTATATTAAATTACACAATCGTTGCGAAAAAATGTATTAACTTTGTCATAAATTAAATCTTTGTAACAATAAGACACAATGATGAATCCAGACAATAACAACAACATAGCACAGCCTATCAAAGCAGAGAATCAGTCGGACACACCTATCGTAGATAACACTCACGATGACGATGTTTTACCACTTGGCGACAACTCGCAACGTCGTCGCCATTTCAGGTGGTATGATGTATTAGTCATATTACTATTTTTCTTCCTTTCGCAGGGCATAGGAGCATTCATCGCTGTATCGATAGGCGTAACACCTCCCGATGCATCTTTGTTAACAGATTCCGACTTTGAGATTGTCGAAAATGCAGAATCACAGCAAGCCCGTTTTGTGGCTATCACATTTGCCTTTGCGATAGTTATATGTTTCACTGCGCTAACACTTTACCGCATCCTGCGCAAGTGGCAGTCACACATCACGTTCCGCTCACCGAGTTGGGGCGCACCATTCAGGCTGTTGTGCGGATATTTGCTCTTGTGGTGCATAAGCATCACCATTGAGCCCATTACCGCCCGCATACCCGCCGACCAAAGCGCACTTGGCGCCGGAGGATGGTTATTGCTATCGGCCGTAGTGTTGGCACCACTACTCGAAGAGGTGGTCTTCAGAGGCTACATAACAAGCGGATTACAATACGCCTACGGGCCTATTACAGCGTGGTTTATTTCGTCACTCATCTTCGGCATTGCTCACGGCGATATAGCCCCCGCCATCAATGCCACATTCTGCGGACTTGTCCTCGGATTTTATTATATGCGTTACCGCTCATTGATGTTGGTGATAATGCTACACGCGATGAATAATCTGACGGCTTGTTTCCTCTCTACCGTCGATTTAGACCAAACACCCATAAGCGAAATTTTGGGTGGCGGCAAATTATATTGGGGCATCTACGCACTCTGTGCTGTGGTAACTTTGACCTCTTTTGTACGAATGTACAACAGCCTAAAACGACTCAAAAGCAACAAAACTGCATATTAAAAGTAATAATCTCGGCAATATCTACGTTAAATTCAAGTAAAAAAACTATCTTTGTCGGATAATATGCGCCATTTTTTGAAAATATACATCATTGCGACAGCAGTTCTACTCTCGTCGTGCCGTGAGTTACCCGACTATCTGGTGGGTGACAACACTGTCGCGCGCGTAGGTCGTGAGGAACTCTCAACGCTGGAGATTTCGCAAGCCGTACCCAAAAACTTGACGGGTTCGGACAGCATCGCGTTTGTAAAACTATACATCGACAAATGGCTTATCCGCCAACTCAAAATCGAGGAGGCCAACCAACTCTTCTCCTCTTCGGAGAAAGATATCGAAAAGTTGGTCGAAGACTACCGCCAATCGTTGCTGATGAACAAAGTCGACCAATACTACGTCGAGCGACAAATGAGTAACGACTTTACCGATGACGATATTGCGGCATACTACAACACCCACAAATCGGACTTCACGCTTGACCGCACACTTGTCAAGGGTCGTATATTGCGATTCGATGCATCATATCGTCAGAGCAAACGCCTCAAAGAGCAGATGCTCAAGGCGGCATCATCGACCACCGACGACAAGACATTTACCGACATCTGCGAGAAGAATGGCTTTCTGCTTATCGACAATCGTTCGGAGTGGATAAACTTCACCGACTTCTTGGCCAACCTGCCGACTACCAAATCGCAGGATTACTCTTCACTGCTCGACAAGATGGGTATTCAGGAGATGAAGGTGAATGACGCCTGCTACTTCTTTGACTTTACATCGGTTTGTCGCACAGGCAATGTAGCCCCGCTTGAGTTGGTTGCCGATAACATCCGACGTATCCTCATCACTCAACGCCGTAGCGAGATAATCAAGGCCCACGAAGAGGAGATTATCACAAAGGCGATGAGCGAAGGACACGCCAAACTATATGGTGAAGGCGAGAATATCTCGACTTATAAGTCGGGTGCTCAACCTGCCTCAGCAGAAGAGATAGATACAACAGACTCTACCTCTACGGCTAACAGTGTGGCAAAAACCGCCAAAGAGGATAAAACAGAGACAAGCAAAGAATAAAACAATTAGGAAGCGATAATATTATGAGAATGTTTAACAAACGATTTTTAACAGCAATACTAATTTTAACCATACTACTCCCATTCGGTGCTTTGGCCCAGAAACGTCAGGTCGTTTTGGACCGCGTTGTGGCTATTGTCGGTGGGTCTGCCATACTCTATTCCGAGGTTGAAGAGGCCGCCAACGAATTGGTTGCACAGCGTCGTGCTGCAGGTTACACCACCGACCGTGACCCGATGAACGAGGGATTGGAGGAGTTGATGAAACAAAAATTGCTTTACAATCAAGCCCTCATAGACTCTATCGACCTCAATGCCGATATTAACTCTATGGTCGAGGATTATCTGCAAAGAATGATTGCCGAGGAGGGTGGCTCAATATCTCAACTTGAGACAAAGCAGCATATGCCGCTATATAACTATCGCGAATTTTTACGCCAGAAACTCACCGAGCAACAGTACGCCCAGAGTATGCAGGGCAACGTGGTTTCAGACGTTACAATAACCCCGGGCGAGGTTGAGCGTTTCTTCAAGAGCAAGAAAACTGATGAACTTCCATTGGTACCCGAGCAGTATGTATATGCCCACATCGTACGCTACCCCGCTTCGCAGGCGGCAGCCAAGCAGCGTACCAAGGAGCGTCTTTTGGAGATGCGTGAGCGTATTATCACAGGTTCGTCATCGCTTCCCGTATTGGCCCGCACATACTCGGTTGACCCCGGTACTGCAATGCAGGGCGGAGAGCACCCCCTTGCTCCCTTGAGCCAATTAACACCCCCGTTTGCCGAGGCTTTGGCAAAACTCAAACCTGGACAGTTATCCGAGGTTGTCGAGACTGAATATGGTTTCCATCTTATAGAGTTGATAGAGGCTCCTCGCAATGGACTCTATCACTTCCGCCACATCCTGCTTAAGCCTTCGTACACCATCGAGGAGCAGTTGGAGCCTACTTACTATCTCGACAGCATCGTTAAATTGATACGCGCCGACTCTATCTCATTCGAGGAGGCCGCATTGAAGCACTCGGAGGATAACCTTTCAAAAATGAACGGAGGTCTGGTATCAAACCACGACCTGCTGATGAGCAACCCTAACTACTCAAACGTTAAACTTACTGCCACAAAGTTCAAGAAAGAGGATTTTGGCGACGGTAAGAGTTATAGCGACTATATCGCTTTGAGCAAACTGAAGATAGGCGAAGTGTCAGACGCCTTTATCTCGGAAGATGTTCAGGGCAATCAGTTGAGTCGCGCCGTTAAACTATTGGAGATTATACCTACCCACCCCGCCTCATTGACAGATGACTATCTAACAATCGAAGAGATGGCTCTGAATGAGAAACAGACAACCATCTTCAATAAATGGATGAGCGAAAAGATTGACGGCATATATGTATATATAGCCCCCGATTTCCGCAAAGGGGAGTTTGAGTTCAAGAATTGGGTTAAATAACTTTTCTGAAAATCTTTGACGTGCGCCGTATAATTTCAGTCATAGCAGTTGTTGTAGCATTTGCAGGCATCCTTTTGGCACAAGAGGGGAGTCTGCATAGTCGTTCTCTACCCTACGAGGATGCCCAAGCCGCAGAGTTGCGCTCTGCGCGACAGGCCGCATTGGAGGATACAACTAAAGCACAACCACCACAACGCCGCAAGATTGACTTTATGGCCGACGAGGCTGCACCTTATAATAACGATGGCGACAGCATTGTATATTTTGTTGGCAATTTCGCGGCACACCACAATGGCGCCGTCATATCGTGCGATAGTGCTGTACGTTTTAACGACACGCAGTGGGGTTTCTTTGGCCGCCTGCTTATAAACCAAGACTCTATATATATTTATGGTGATAGCGCACTCTATGATGGCGACGAGAATATAGCCGAGATATTTGCTCCTATCGTCAAGGTCGTTGATGGCGACGCATTGCTCTATACCTACAACTTCCGTTTCAATACGGCAGACAAGATTGGACGTTATGAGGGTGGCGGCGTTTTGGTACACGACAACGACATTATGGAGTCTATTCGCGGTTATTACAACGTCGATTCCCACGAGATAATCTGTGTCGAGAGTGTCGAGATGCACGGTGCGGACTACGATATGAAGAGCGATTCGGTAATATACAACACCGAAACCAACAACGCCCGTTTCTTTGCCAATAGCGAGATTTGGAATGCCGACGGACACTATCTCTCGGCCAACGAGGGAGACTACATCCACGCCGAGAATCTATATATGGTGACGCGCGACGGCTATATCCTGACCGAAGAACAAGAGATGTGGGGCGATACGATGTACTACTATCGCAACAACGAGCATATCATAGTTCGCCGCAATATTCAGGTCGATGACTTCAAAAACAAGATGTTGGCCTTTGGTGGCTATGCCGAATATTGGTCAGATAACGACAAGGCCGTCTTGACCGACAAACCCATTGTTGTAAGTTACGACACATCGGAGAGCGATTCGGTATTCCTTTCGGCAGACTCAATGTGGCTCTATACCATCGACCGCTATGCCGAAGAGAAGGCCCAAAAGGCTAAAGCGGACTCTATAGCAGCAAGGAATTCTGCCATCAAGCGAGCAGCGGCGCAGAATAACTCACCGCTGAGCCCCAACAATACGGGCAATCTCGCTTCGGGGGAGAATAGAGATAATATGCCAATGCGCGAAACAGCCTCTAACAGGGAGTCTGTATCGCAAGATAATACAGCCAATCGTGCGGAAAAGACTGATATTACGCCAGCAAATGCAAACGCTACTATTGCACAAGACTCTGTCGTGGCCGACTCTTTGCAAGCCGCGTCACTTGTAGCCGATAGCCTTGCTGCCGACACACTCTCGCCGAAAGAACGCAAGGCGCTGGAGGCGAAACTCGCCAAGGAGGCTGCACAAAAAGCCAAAGCCGAAGCCAAAAAGGCAAAGGCCGCTGAGCGAAAAATCAAGTTGGATTCTATCGCGGCAGAGCGACAAGCCAAAATAAATGCACAGTTGGATAAGTTGAAGGCGCAAGAGTTGGAACGCTGGAGCAAAGACTCTGTTCGCCGTGCGATACGCCGCCAGAAGTTGCAGGCAAAAGGCAAAGACCTCACCGAATTAGATATTCAAGATAGTCTTGCTGCATTGCGCAAACAGCAACTCTTGCAGATAGAGAGCGATTCAACTTCACCAACTAATAATACTATCGATTTGGCCACTACGGAGGAGACCACCCCAACAGAGCCTACGGTTGCGGCAGATACTACGGCACTCGATAGCATCTATCGTTTGGTCAAGGCATATCGTAATGTCAAGATGTTCCGTAGCGATGCGCAGGCCGTATGCGATTCGTTGGTTAGCAACTCTACAGACTCTATTATACATTTATTTATAGAGCCTGTGCTTTGGAATAACAGTAATCAGATAGCCGCCGAACAGGTCGATGTATTCACCAAGAATCAGCAAATCGAACGTGCCGAGTTTTTGGGTAACCCGATTATGGTTGCCGAGATAGATACCACTTATTATAATCAGGTGGCAGGAAAGAAGATGATAACTCACTTCCGCAACAACGACATCTACCGCAACGATGTCGATGGAAATGTGCAGACCATCTATTTCGAGCAGGAGAGTGAGGGCTCACTTGAGGTTACCGATATGGCGTATATCGAAAGTGCTTCGGCTTCGTTCTATATCGAGGAGCAGCAACTCGTAGGCATCACCTATCGTAACGATGTGCCCATTAAACTCTATCCTTTGGCACAGATACCCGAATCACAAGCGAAACGTTTGCAAAATTTCAAGTGGGTACCCGAGCGTCGTCCTTCGCGAGAGAGTATGTTCGACCGAGCAGTACGCACCTCACAACGCGAAGAGCGTAGCCTGCGCCAACGTCCAAAGTTCGATATTGTCGAGAGAATGGACCGCTATAAAGAGCGTATGCTGTCGAGCGGCGATTGGATTGACCGCGAGGATGAACTCACACCCGAATTAATCGAGTGGCGCAACTCTCGTGAGCCTTAATTTCTGATTGGGGCTTATTGGTCAAATACCATAAAAAGTAACGCAAATAACTTTTTTTCAAAAAAAATAGCCGAACATTTGGTCGGCATTTTTTTTTTGCTTAATTTTACTCACAAATTATTAAACTAAATCAATTACTAACTTTCAAAAATACTAGAAAAATGAGCTCAAAGTTTTCTCGTTTGGATTTCTTGCGTATGTCAGCCGCAGGAGCCGCTTCAACTCTAGTTTTCCCCGCTGTAGCTAAAGAGGCTGTAGCACCCAAGAAGGCTAAGAAGAATGACGTAAACAACCTTATCAACATTGGTTTCATCGGTTTGGGTCAGCAGGCTATCCACCTTTTGAATGGCTTTATCGCTATTCCCGAGGTACGCGTAGTTGCTGGTTGCGACGTTTACGATATCAAGCGTAACCGTTTTGAGAACCGCGTAAATAGCTACTATGCAGATAAGGGTATCAAGCAGACAGTTGATATGTACATCAAGTTCGAGGAGTTGTTGGCTCGCGAGGATATCGATGCAGTTGTTATCGCTACTCCCGACCACCAGCACGCTCGTATCGCTATCGCTGCTTGTAAGGCTGGTAAGGATGTTTACTTGGAGAAGCCCCTTACTTTCACAGTTTACGAGGGTCAGCGTTTGATTGAGGCTGTACGTGCTAACAACCGTATCCTCCAGACAGGTAGTATGCAGCGTTCAATGGATGAGTTCATCCACGCCGCTAACATCGTTCGCGAGGGTAAGTTGGGTAAGATTTCTACAATGTACGCTTACGCTGGTGATGGTCCAAAGCCTTACACATTGCCTAAGCAGGAGGTTCCCGCTGGTTTGGATTGGGATTTGTGGCTCGGTCCGTTGCCCACATCTATCCACTACAACCACGAGGTTGTGCCTTTGATTAAGGAGAATGGTGCTGACGAGTGCTGGGGTGCTTGGCGTTGGTATAAGGGCCTCGGTGGTGGTTACACTACAGACTGGGGTGCACATATGTTCGACATCGGTCAGTGGATGATTGGTAAGGACTTGACTGGTCCTACTGAGATTTTGCCTCCTTCTGCAAGCTTGCACCGTGAGTTGACATACCGCTACGACAATGGTATCGAGATGGTACACAAGAACGTAGGTTACGGTCAGTCAGTTAAGGTTATCGGTGAGAACGGTTGGATTATGGTTAAGCGTGGTAAGTTCGAGGCTTCTAACCCCGACTTGATGCCTAAGGAGGTTGACCAGAAGGCTGTTTACGAGACTAACCCTGGCCACTACCAGACATTCTTGAACAGTATCCGTTCACGTCGTGACCCGAATGTGCCCGTAGAGGTAGGTCACAGCTCTTGTACTGTATGTAACATCGGTAACGTTGCTTACGAGTTGAATCGTCCTTTGGCTTGGAATCCTATCATCCAGAAGTTCGTTAACGACGACGAGGCTAACAAGTTGTTGCACTACGAGTATCGTGCTCCTTACACTTTGGAGTAATACGAGTCGATATAAAAGAAAAACCGCTTCGGCAATGCCGAGGCGGTTTTTTGTTACATTATATTTATATATAACTAATAATTCAATACGCTATACTCTCCTTCGTGGTCGAGTTCCCCGCGTGCATATTATAAAACGCAATCTCGATGAGAGATAAATCTTTACGAGATTAATTCTTTGCACTATCATTTTTTTTGCTTAATTTTACTCTAAATTGTAGACAATAACAATTACTAACCTTAAAAAATACTAGAAAAATGAGCACAAAGTTTTCTCGTTTAGACTTCTTGCGTATGTCAGCCGCAGGAGCCGCTTCAACTTTGGTTTTCCCGACTATGGCAAAAGAGGCCATAGTTCCTAACAACACAAAGAAGAATGACGTAAACAACCTTATCAACATCGGTTTCATCGGTTTGGGTCAGCAGGCTATGCACCTTATGGATGGTTTTATCCGTCTTCCCGAGGTTCGTGTAGTTGCTGGTTGCGATGTTTACGATATCAAGCGTAACCGCTTCGAGAAATGGGCTAACAACTATTATGCTGAACAGGGTATCAAGCACAAAGTTGATATGTACATCCGATTCGAGGAGTTGTTGGCTCGCGAGGATATCGATGCAGTTGTTATCGCTACTCCCGACCACCAGCACGCTCGTATCGCTATCGCGGCTTGTAAGGCAGGTAAGGATGTATACTTGGAGAAGCCCCTTACTTTCACAGTTTACGAGGGTCAGCGTTTGATTGAGGCTGTTCGTGCTAACAACCGTATCCTCCAGACAGGTAGTATGCAGCGTTCAATGGATGGGTTCATCCACGCCGCTAACATCGTTCGCGAGGGTAAGTTGGGTAAGATTTCTACAATGTACGCTTACGCTGGTGATGGTCCTAAGCCTTACACATTGCCTAAGCAGGAGGTTCCCGCTGGTTTGGATTGGGACTTATGGCTCGGTCCGTTGCCCGCATCTATCCACTACAACCACGAGGTTGTGCCTTTGATTGTAGAGCACGACAACGATGAGTGCTGGGGTGCTTGGCGTTGGTATAAGGGCCTCGGTGGAGGCTTTACTACAGACTGGGGTGCACATATGTTCGACATTGGTCAGTGGATGATTGGTAAGGACTTATCTGGTCCTACTGAGATTTTGCCTCCTTCAGCAAGTTTGCACCGTGTATTGACATACCGCTACGACAATGGTATCGAGATGGTACACAAGGATGTAGGTTACGGTCAGGCTGTTAAGGTTATCGGTGAGAACGGTTGGATTATGGTTACGCGTGGTAAGTACGAGGCTTCGAACCCCGACTTGATGCCTAAGGAGGTTGACCAGAAGGCTGTTTACGAGACTAACCCCGGCCACTATCAGTCATTCGTGAACGCTATCCGTTCACGTCGTGACCCGAATGTACCCGTTGAGATAGGTCACAGTTCTTGTACTGTATGTAACATCGGTAACGTTGCTTACGAGTTGAATCGTCCTTTGTCTTGGAATCCTATCGTTCAGAAGTTCGTTAACGACGATGAGGCTAACAAGTTGTTGCACTACGAGTATCGTGCTCCTTACACTCTGGAGTAATCGAGTAAGCATATTAAAAAACCGCTTCGGCTATGCCGAGGCGGTTTTTTCGTTACATTATATTTATATATAACTAATAGGCATATATGCAATTCGATACGCGACGCTCACCTTCGTGGTCAAACTTTTTGTTATCGCAAGGATAGTTCACCACACCAGAGCCGTCGGCACCCTCAATCCACAAGGTTGTAGAGCCGCCTCCATCGAGATTCAAGGCATCGTAACCACCCAACACGCGAATCAAATGCATTAATTCGGGTATAGTTACGCCTGCGGCGTTACCATTTGAGCGGCCATCAACAGTCAGCAACACTGTCTTTCCATCACGAGTCGTATAGATTGCGCTACGCGGATGCTTGGTGTTAATGAAAGACTTACTACACTCGCTCCAATCGGCCTTACGACCATCCTCCAGCATTATAGGGCCTGCAGCAAGCACTGTTCCCTTATTGCCTTCGTACTCACGCTCAATATCCAACGACCAATCGAGGATTTGAATCTTCCCCTTCTTCAGCAGAAGCGCTCCATTAACACGCATCGCGGCCTCCGAGGCGGCAGTTGAATCTATCACCTGCTTGTCTATCTTATAGAAGCAGGTAGAATTACCCTCGCGCATATTATAATAGGTACCATTAATGGCAGCGACCGCATTATGCTCCTTGGCCATATCGCTCGTGCGACGCATATTGTTGTCGTGAGCAACGGCCAAACGAAGTTTCGCTGAACGAGCAATCTCTACAAGATTGATGCTTTGCGCTCCATTATACAGATTATCTATGCGCAGACTCTTATGCACAACACCCTTTTGTGGTGAATATGTGTTCCACTTTGCTGTAACAATCGCCAATGAGTCCGCTGCAGTTTGTGCCTGTGCCGCCACGCAAGCCATACAGGCTACTGCAAACAACAGTAATCGTTTCATCCCTACCCTACTCTTCGGTTATAGTAACAGAGAAAATCAAGTCGCCAGGACGGATATCGTCGATAACATCCTCGCCCTCGACAACCTTACCAAAGCAAGTATGAACACCATCCAGATGCTGAGTATTCTGACGATTGTGGCAGATAAAGAATTGCGAGCCTCCCGTATCCTTACCACGATGAGCCATCGACAAAACACCTCGGTCGTGATACTGACGAGGAGCCGATGTCTCACACTTGATAGTATAACCTGGGCCACCCGTACCGTCACCAATCGGGCAACCACCCTGAATTACAAAATTGGGAATCACACGGTGGAAACACAAGCCATCATAGAAATGGTTCTCTGCCAACTTTATAAAGTTCTCGGCTGCAATAGGCGTATCCTCAGTATAAAGTTCGGCCTTCATATCGCCCTTCTCAGTAGAAATAATAGCGTACTTCATAGTCTTTAATTTTTATCAATTATTTAGTCATTAAATTTACTGCAAGGTATGAAAAATATATCAAAAACAGGTTACTCAAAACCAAAATATGCAAAAAAATACAAAAATGTGTTGTAAATTTAATTTTAAGCATTAACTTTGTACCAAGTTATGTAGAGACTCTTAATGAAGAAGATACTTATAGTAGGAGCAGGCGGTCAGATTGGCTCGGAGTTGACGAGTTATTTGCGCGGTATATATGGCGGCTCAAATGTTATTGCTGCCGATTTAAGAGAGAACGAAATGTTGGCCAGCGATGGTCCTTTTGTTCAATTGGATGCGCTTAATCGTGACAAATTTGCATATATAGTCCACAAGAATGGTGTTGATGCCATTTACAACTTGGTGGCTTTGCTCTCGGCAACGGGAGAGAAGAATCCGCAGTTGGCGTGGAATATTAATATGGGTGCTTTGAACAATTCATTGGAGATTGCACGCGAGTATGGTTGCTCGTTGTTTACACCAAGTTCTATCGGTGCTTTTGGCGGTGATTTCCCGCGCGATAACACTCCGCAGGATGTGGTGATGCAGCCCGATACGATGTATGGCGTGTGCAAAGTAACAGGTGAGTTGCTGTCGAACTACTACTACACTCGTTATGGCGTAGATACACGTTCGGTACGTTTCCCTGGAATTATTTCGAATGTAACCTTGCCGGGTGGCGGTACAACCGATTACGCAGTAGAGATTTACTATGCTGCAGTCAAGGGTGAGAAGTTTGTATGCCCCGTGCGAGACGTTTATATGGATATGATGTATATGCCCGATGCATTGAGGGCTATGGTAGAGTTGATGGAGGCCGACCCCAATAAACTACGCCATCGCAACAGTTTCAACATTGCATCGATGAGTTTTACACCCGATATCATCTACAACGAGATACGCAAGCGCGTACCCGATTTTCAGATGACCTATCGTATCGACCCTGTAAAACAAGGCATCGCCGAGAGTTGGCCCAATAGTTTGGATGACTCTTGTGCAAGAGAAGAATGGGGTTGGAAGCCACAGTGGGATTTGTCTTCAATGACAGATGATATGCTGGAGGCTATCAGAAAAAAGAATCTTTAGCGATAAAGATAATTGTAATAGTTGAGAGAGGTGTACGTCCCGTTCGGGGCGTACACCGTTTTTATACATATCCCTAAAGCCCCAAACAAAGCCCAATAGCCCGACTCTCCGCATAGGTCATTCAGTCAAAATATGGTAAATTATACCATAGGTCTTATTTCGGAATTAATCTATTTTAGTGTTGTTATGTCATTACGAGGAGGACTTTAGTCCGACGTGGTAATCTCCTCCTACCCTGAACGTGGGAGATTGCCACATTCACTAACGTTCGTTCGCAATGACAAAAATATTTCATTGTCTTATTTTGTGTCCAAAAGTTTCATCTATACGATTGAATTTTGTATATTTGTTACCGACTAACCTAAAACGTTAAGATTATGTTGAATAAATTGTTTGGATATGACCCTGCGAAAACAACGATTCGCACAGAGGTGTTTGCAGGTATAACAACATTCATTACAATGTCGTACATCCTGGCTGTTAATCCTGATATGTTCAGTCAGTTGGAGGGTATGTCGGCCGGCGCAGTCTTTACGGCAACGGCATTGGCCGCAATTATCGGTAGCCTTGTTATGGCTATTTGGGCAAAAATGCCATTCGGTCTGGCACCAGGTATGGGCCTCAATGCCTTTTTTGTGTTTACCGTATGTATGGGTATGGGCTATTCGTGGCAGTTTGCGCTGACAGCGGTATTTATCGAGGGACTCATATTTATCATCCTTACGCTCACCAATCTACGAGAAGCAATCGTTAATGCCATCCCCACATCACTCAAAAATGCGATAGGTGCGGGTATCGGATTATTCATTGCCTTCATCGGCTTGCAGAATGCAGGTATTATCGCCAATAACGACGCGACGTTGGTTTCATTAGGTGAGATTACCAAAGAAAATCCTATATTAAGTCTTATCGGTCTGATTATCACAGGTGTACTTGTTGTTAAGAATGTACGCGGAGGTTTGCTTATAGGTATTCTCTTAACGACGTTGATTGGTATCCCGATGGGCATAACCAACTATCAGGGTATTATCTCTGCACCCCACTCAGTGTCGGACATCTTCTGCAAATTTGAGTGGGAGCATATCTTTACGCTCGATATGCTGGTTGTGGTATTTACACTCCTCTTTATCGATATGTTTGACACCATCGGAACATTGGTAGGAGTGTGTACAAAGGCTAATATATTGAATCCCGATGGTACGATACCTCGTGTTAAGCAAGCATTTATGGCCGACGCCATCGCCACTACGGCTGGCGCTTGTTTGGGCACTTCGACAACAACAACTTTCGTAGAGAGTGCATCGGGCGTGGCACAGGGTGGCCGCACGGGTTTGACAGCATTCGTCGTTGCTTGCTGTTTTGCCATTTCGCTATTCTTCTCGCCTATCTTTTTGGCTATTCCTTCGGCGGCAACAGCCCCCGTTTTGGTTATCGTAGGATTGTTTATGTTGAGCCCGATTAAGAATATCCCGTTGGATGATTATGCAGAGTCAATTCCTGCATTTATAACCATCATTATGATGCCGTTGGCATACTCTATTTCGGATGGTATTTTATTGGGTATGATTAGTTATGTAGCCCTTAACATTTGCTGTGGAAATTATAAAAAGATTACTCCCACGATGTATGTTTTGGCCATACTATTCATCTTGAAGTATATTTTTATTTAACAGACTTCATATTAACACATTAAGCCCCGTAAATTATAGGGCTGAAATATTCGATTTTTAACAGCAGGGATGTTCGCGCTTATTTGACGAACATCCTTGTTTGTTTTTCGCAGTTTGGAGAAGCACTTTTTGGGAACAATATTTTGTAAACTCGCAAAAATAATTGTACATTTGTAAGAATATTGACCTATAATGCAAGAAGAATATAATACAAACAAAAATAAAACTAATCTAAACTATGAAAACACGATTTTTAACACTTGTAGCACTGCTTTTTGCTGTTGCATCGTTTGCACAGCCGCGTGCCGAGTATCCACGTCCGCAATTTGAGCGTGAGAATTGGATTAATCTGAACGGTGAGTGGAGTTTTACACTCGATTTGGCCAATACGGGTGCCGAGCGTAACTACTACAACAGCAAGGGCTTTGACAGTAAAATCATTGTTCCTTTTGCTCCCGAGAGCAAACTCTCTGGCATCGGCCACACAGAGTTTATCAACGCTGTATGGTACCAGCGTACGATTCAGATTCCGGTCGATTGGGTTGGCAAGCGCGTGAAGTTGAACTTTGGCGCTGTTTACTACAAGTCGGAGTTGTATATCGATGGTAAGTTCGTTGGTCGTCACTATGGTGGCTCGGATTCTTTCTCATACGACATCACCGATTGGGTAGCCGACGGCAAAGAGCACAACTTGGTATTGCACGCCGAGAGCGATGTTCGTGGCGGACAGCAGCCCGCAGGTAAGCAGTCATCTCGCTTGAACTCTTACGGATGTTTCTACACTCGTACTACAGGTATTTGGCAGACTGTATGGATGGAAGCCGTCGAGGAGAGCGCATTGGAGCGTGTTCAGGTATTTACCGACATCGACCAGAATCAGATTGTTGTAACTCCTACATTCTACGGCTATAAGGCAGGTAACAAGTTCGCAATCACCGTAAAAGATGGCGAGAAGGTTGTTGCCAAGACTGAAGTTGGTGCATCGCAGGGTTTGCCCGTTGTAGTACCCGTAAAGAAACCGAAGTTGTGGACTCCCGAAAATCCTTTCCTCTACGATGTGGTTTATGAGGTAAAGAACGCCGCTGGCGAGGTCGTGGACCAGGTAAATTCGTATGTGGGTATGCGTAAAGTGCATATCGAAGGAACAAAGATTATGCTCAACAACAAGCCTTACTACCAGCGTTTGGTTTTGGACCAGGGTTTCTACCCCGACGGCGTATGGACAGCACCTTCGGATGAGGCTTTGAAGCACGACATCGCAATGTCGAAGGATGCTGGTTTCAACGGCGCACGTCTGCACCAGAAGGTTTTCGAGGAGCGTTTCTACTATTGGGCCGACAAACTCGGATATTTGGTTTGGGGCGAGATGGCCTCTTGGGGCAAGGATAGTTCTGTTGCCGAGTCAGGTCGTAACTTCCTCTCGGAGTGGAGTAATATCGTAGTACGTGACCGCAACCACCCTGCTCTTGTTGTATGGACTCCGTTCAACGAGGAGTGGGCAACACCGACTGCAGAGATGGGCCGCTTGTTGACCGATGCTTACTATGTAACTCGTCAGTTAGACCCCTCACGTCCTGTAAATACCGTAAGTGGTGGTTTGTATGCAATTTCGGATTTCTGCACCACTCACTCATATAACCAAAATGGTGAGAATCTCTACAAGCAGCTCTATAGCGACGGCAAGTTCTATCAGCCACAGGGTGCAACTGATGGCAAGTCGGCTATGATTATCTTGCACTACGACGGCAAGGTGCCTTATGTTGTAGATGAGTTCGGCGGTATCAAATGTGCCGAGGCTAACCCCTCAAAGGAGAATGCTTGGGGTTATGGTGATGCAGCACAAACCAAGGAGGATTTCTACAAGCGTTTGGAGTCGTTGGTTAAGGCTATCACCGACCACAGCGACAAGATTTGCGGATTCTGCTACACCCAACTTACCGACGTTGAGCAGGAGCAGAATGGTGTTTACTACTTCAACCGCGAGAGCAAGTTCGATATGGAGCGCGTGAAGGCTATCTTCCAGATGAAGGCCGAGGGCTACGAGCAATAGAGTGATAATTGATAAAATTAAAAACAGATAATACAATGAAGAAGATTTTTATGTTGATGGCTACCCTGATGATTGGGGTTAGCGTTATGGCACAGTTACCACGTGCAGAGTATCCTCGTCCGCAGTTTGAGCGTGAGGCGTGGGTTAATTTGAATGGAGAGTGGAGTTATACACTCGACCTTGTAAAGACAGGTTGGGAGCGTAACTTGAAGGATAGCAAGGGTTTTGCTGATAAGATTATCGTACCCTTCGCACCCGAGAGTAAACTCTCTGGCGTAGAGCATAAGGAGTTTATCCCCTGCATTTGGTATCAGCGCGAGATTTCGATTCCCGCAGCGTGGGAGGGCAAGGATGTATTACTCAACTTCGGTGCCGTATATTATGAGTCAGAGGTTTATGTCGATGGCAAGTTCGTTGACCGTCACTTTGGTGGCTCGGATTCGTTCTCTGTCGATATCACCAAGTTCGTGAAGGCTGGCTCTACTCACTCATTGGTAGTTGTTGCATCGAGCGATTTGCGTTCGGGACTTCAGTCGGCTGGTAAGCAGTCATTGCGTAACGACCCATTTGAGTGTATGTACACCCGTACAACAGGTATTTGGCAGACTGTATGGATGGAGGCTGTTGCTCCTACAGGCATCAAGCGCGTAAAGACTACTACCGACATCGACCGCAGCACCGTTACTATGGAGTTCACAATGTTCCGTAACGCTACAGGCAATACACTCACTATCAACGTTAAGGATGGCGCAAAGGTAGTTGCTACCGATACTGCTCCCATCGCATCGGGTTCTATCGTAACATTGCCTATCAAGAAGGCAAAGTTGTGGAGCCCCGAGTCTCCTTTCTTGTATGATGTAGAGTACATCTTGAAGGATGCCACAGGTAATGTTATCGACGAGGTTGCATCATACTTCGGTATGCGTAAGATTCACACCGAGGGCAACAAGATTTTCTTGAACAATCAGCCCTACTACCAGCGTTTGGTTTTGGACCAGGGTTTCTATCCCGACGGTATTTGGACAGCACCTTCGGATGAGGCTTTGAAGCACGATATCGAACTCTCGATGGCCGCAGGTTTCAATGGCGCACGTCTGCACCAGAAGGTATTCGAGGAGCGTTTACACTATTGGGCCGACAAGTTGGGTTATCTGACTTGGGGTGAGGCTCCAAGTTGGGGTTTTGATGCCAACAACGTAGAGTCTGCACGTAACTTCATCGCCGAGTGGCGTAATGTAGTTGTTCGCGATATGAACCACCCCTCAATCGTGACTTGGACTCCGTTCAACGAGCAGTTCTGGCCCGATGAGACCGAGTTCCCCCGTTTCCAGGCTGACATCTACACAATCACAAAGCAGTTGGACCCCTCACGTCCTATCAACACTGTCAGCGGTGGTGTACAGACTGTAACCGACATCTGGACCGAGCACCACTACGAGCAGAATCCCGAGAAGTTGCGCGAGATAGTATTCAACAACGGTAAGATGTTCACACGCGCTCCGCAGATTCAGGAGCGTCATCGCGGTAACATCGGTTTCAACCGTGCCGTATTGAACGACCCCTTCACATTCCCCGTTTACAACGGCGAGATTCCTTATATATTGGATGAGTTTGGAGGTATTAAGTGTATGGAGGCTAACCCTGCCAAGGATGGTGCTTGGGGTTACGGCGATGCCGCACAAACCAAGGAGGATTTCTACAAGCGCTTGGAGGCTCAGGTGAAGGTGCTTATCGATATGAGCGATAAGATGTGGGGCTTCTGCTACACTCAATTGACCGACGTTATGCAAGAGCAGAACGGTATCTACTACTTTGACCGAGGCTCAAAGTACGATATGGAGCGTGTGAAGGCTATCTTCCAGATGGCTTTGCCCGAAGAGAATAAATAGTTGAACAGAAAAAATATTCGACAATGAAACGTATAATGATGGTACTCGCCGTTGCAGCCCTTATGGTGGGCTGCGGCGGTGGCAATAATAAGACGGAGGAGACTTCGGGCGTGAATTTAATCAAGGCCGAAAACTTCGATGGTGAGGTTGATGGCAAGAAGGTCGGCCTCTACACCATTAGCAATGGCACGATTACGATGCAGGTCACTAACTTCGGTGGCCGCGTAGTATCGTTGTGGACACCCGACCGTGACGGCAATATGGCCGACATCGTATTGGGTTATGAGAACTTGGACCGCTATGTAAACAACACTGGCGAGCGTTTCTTGGGTGCTCCCGTGGGTCGTGTTGCCAACCGCATTGGTGCTGGTAAGTTTACACTCGACGGCAAGGAGTACAACACTCCGCTTAACAACAATGGTCAGACTCTGCACGGCGGTCTTAAGGGTATTGATATGGTTGTATGGGATGTAGAGCACATTGCCGACAACGCTATCACCCTACACCTTGTATCAGAGGATGGCTCTGACGGCTTCCCAGGCAACCTCGATATCACAATGACTTATACATTGACCGAGGAGAATGAGTTTGAGGTTACTTACCACGCCAAGACCGACAAGAAGACTATCGTCAACCTCTCACACCACTCATTCTTCAACCTCAAGGGTGAGGCTGGCGGTACAATTACCGACCACGTCCTGACTATCAAGGCCGACAAGGTTACACCTACCGATGCAAACCTTATCCCTACGGGCGAGTTGATGGCCGTAGAGGGTACTCCGTTTGATTTCCGTGAGCCTCACGCTATTGGCGAGCGTATCGACGTTGAGCACGAGCAACTTATCAATGGTAAGGGTTATGACCTCAACTGGGTTATCGCCCGCGAGGATAATGGTCAGGTGGAGACTGTTGCTACGTTGTATGACCCCACAACAGGTCGTTGTATGGATGTTGCTACTGACCAGGTTGCTTTGCAGTTCTATAGCGGTAACTTCTTCGACGGAACGACCAATGGCAAGTATGGCAAGTCGCTGAACTTCCGCGAGTCAGTCGCATTGGAGACACAGAAGCATCCCGATGCCATCAACCACGACAACTTCCCATCAATCGTGCTTAACCCCGACGAGGTATATACTCACGTTTGTATCTATAAGTTCTATACAAAATAATTTGCATAGAGGATGAAGAGATTTCTGGTCATAATCGCTTGCTCGTTGTTCTGCACTATAGGTGTGGCACAAAACCGTTGGACTATTCAGCCCGATGGCAAGACCATCAGAATGGATGCTACGACTACACAACTACCCCATAGCGACCACGTCGAGATGAGTGGTAAGATGATGGCTGTCGTGTTGTATTGGGATGTTAATGCCGAGGGCCGTTTTGGTTTGGACCGCTCGTTGGTCTTTCCGATGTTGCGCACCATACCCAACAACACCCACGCGAGTTTGATGCTACGCCAGAATCTTGATTTGGTGGCGCAACTGCGTATCAACAATAACAATCGCCTGAAGTTTACGACTCGATATGTTGAACTCAATGGCTTGATGCGTGTTGTCGAGGAGCATAAGTCTGGCACCTATGGACTTGAAGTCGAGCGCACCATCTTCCCCACTATGGAGCAGCAGATGATGTGCGAGCATTATATACTGCGCAATACGGGCAGCATCACCTATGCTTTGCAGATTCCCGATTTGCAACAGGAGATTACGACAGACCCCAAGCGTGGCGTCAAGGGCTCGTACAAGGTGTTGAGCCAAGTGAAGGGTGGCGGCGTGTATGAGTTGAAGCCAGGCGAGAGCGTAGAGTGCGACCTTGTAATCGAGGCCTTGAATAACGAGCAGCAGAGTGTTGCCGACCTCGACGTAAAGCAACTTTTGGCCGTGCGAGAGGCTTACATCGCACATATCGACAATAACTTAGTGCTGGACACTCCCGACGATGTAATCGACACGGAGTTCCGTTATGCCAAGATTCGCTCATCGGAGAGTATCTGCAAGACCAAAGGTGGCTATATGCACGCACCAGGTGGCGAGAGTTACTACGCAGCAATATGGGCAAACGACCAAGCCGAATATGTAAACCCCTTCTTCCCCTACTTGGGTTATGAGGTGGGAAACGAGTCGGCTATAAACTCATATCGCCATTTCGCTCGTTTTATGAACGACGAGTGGAAGCCTATTCCGAGTTCTATCATTGCCGAGGGCGATGACATCTGGAACGGTGCTGGTGACAGAGGTGACGGTGCAATGATTGCCTATGGCGCGGCTCATTATGCGCTTACTCGCTGCGACAAGGCCGAGGCTGAAGAGTTGTGGCCACTTATAGAGTGGTGTTTGGAGTATTGCAAGCGCCAAATCAACGACAAGGGTGTCGTAAAATCCGACAAGGATGAGTTGGAGGGCCGTTTCCCCGCAGGCGACGCCAACCTCTGCACCTCGACACTCTATTATGATGCTCTGCTTTCAGCAGCATATCTTGGCAAGGAGTTGGGCAAGAGTCCTAAAGTTGTTGCCGACTATCAGCGTCGTGCAAAGGCTATGCGTGCAGCCATAGAATCTCACTTCGGAGCAAACGTCAAGGGTTACGAGACCTATCGTTATTACGAGGGTAACGACATCCTACGCTCGTGGATATGTATGCCGTTGTGCGTAGGTATTTACGACAGAGCCGAGGCTACGATGGATGCAATGTTCAAGTCAGACCTCTTTACACGCGACGGACTTTTGACTGCGCAGGGCAGTTCGACATTCTGGGACCGTTCGACACTCTATGCCTTTAGAGGAGCCTATGCCGCTGGCTACGCAGATTTCATTACAGAGCATTTGGCATATTACTCTAACCGTCGTCTGCTTGGCGACCACGTCCCCTACCCTATCGAGGCGTGGCCCGAAGGCAGTCAGCGACACCTATCAGCCGAGAGCGGACTCTATTGCCGCATCATCACCGAGGGTATGTTTGGCATACGTCCTACGGGAATGCGCAGTTTTGAGTTGAAGGTGGAGATACCCACAGATTGGGAGTTCGCTTTTCTTCGCCACATCAGAGCCTTTGGTGCAGATTTCGACATCGAGGCCAAGCGCACGGCAAAGGGCAAGATGCAGATAATTATCAGTGAACAAGGCGGCAAGGTGCAGACTTTCAACGTAAAACCAGGAACATTGATAAATGTAAAACTATAAACAAACTTATAAATAAATCTAAAACAAAACTATTATGGACATTAAATTAATTCGCGAGAAATTTGCCGAGCATTTCGGCGCAGAGGGTGAGTTGTACACTTCACCTGGTCGTATCAATTTGATTGGTGAGCACACTGATTATAACGGTGGTTTCGTATTCCCCGGTGCTATCGATAAGGCTATGGTAGCCGAGATTAAGCCTAACGGCACAGACAAGATTCGTGCATACGCTGTCGATTTGAACGACTATGCCGAGTTTGGTCTTAACGAGGAGGACAAACCCGCTGCATCGTGGGCTTGCTACATCTTCGGTGTTGCACGCGAGATTCAGAAGCGTGGTGGCGTTGTTAAGGGCTTCGATACTGCATTTGGTGGCGATGTACCCCTCGGCGCAGGTCTTTCATCATCGGCTGCTTTGGAATCTACATTCGCTTTTGCGTTGAACCACATCTACAACGAGGATAAGATTGAGAAGTTCGAGTTGGCTCGCATCGGTCAATCTACAGAGCACAACTACTGCGGTGTTAAGTGCGGTATTATGGACCAGTTTGCATCAGTACACGGTAAGAAGGGTAACTTGATGCGTTTGGATTGCCTCTCATCGGAGTTTGCTTACTTCCCCTTCGACCCCGAGAAGTTTGGTTATCGTTTGGTATTGCTCGATTCAGTTGTTAAGCACGAGTTGGTAGGTTCACCCTACAACAAGCGTCGTGAGTCTTGCGAGAGAGTAGCCGCTATTTTGGGTCAGGAAACCTTGCGTGGTGCTACAATGGAGCAGTTGGACGCTATTAAGGATAAGATTTCAGAGGAGGATTATATGCGTGCTCGCTACGTTATCGGCGAGGAGAAGCGTGTATTGGACGTTTGTGCCGCTTTGGAGGCTGGTGATTTAGAGACTGTAGGTGAGCGTATGTACGAGACTCACTGGGGTATGTCGAAGGATTACGAAGTTAGTTGCGAGGAGCTTGACCTTTTGGCAACTATCGCCAAGGAGTGCGGTGTAACAGGTTCTCGTATTATGGGTGGTGGCTTCGGTGGTTGTACAATCAACCTCGTAAAGGCCGACTTGTACGATGGATTCATCGCAACAGCAAAGGAGAAGTTCAACGCTGCTTATGGCCACGAGCCTAAGGTTTATGACGTTGTAATCTCTGACGGTGCTCGTAAGTTGGAAATCTAATAACATAGACTAACTATGAAAAAACTCATATTAGCCGTTGTAGCGGTGCTCCTCTCTTGGGGAGCATCTGCTGCTATTGTGCTGCCTAAAGTATTGGGTAGCAATATGGTATTACAGCAGAACAGCGAGGTAAACCTGTGGGGTAAAGCCGATGCCAACAAGAAGGTGACTATCACCGTATCTTGGCAGAATGGCAAGATTCAAACCGTAGCCGACGGTGAGGGCAAGTGGGCAGTTAAGGTTGCTACACCCGCCGCATCGTGGGATAAGCAGACAATCACTATCAGCGATGGCGAGGCTGTAACCCTGGAGGACATCCTTATTGGTGATGTTTGGGTTACATCTGGCCAGAGTAATATGGAGATGCCCGTTAAGGGTTGGAATGGTCAGCCCGTTGAGAATGCCAACGAATACATCTATTCTGCGGCAAAGTATGCCGACAAGATTCGCCTCTTTACGGTACAGAAGGCCCGCTCGTATAACGCCGACAAGGAGGATTGCGAGGGTGGCGAGTGGCAGAAAGCATCACCTGCAAGTGTTGCAAATATGTCGGCTGTTGGCTATTTGTTTGCTTACAACCTCATCGATTGTGTAAACATACCTATCGGTGTCATTACAACCAATTGGGGTGGTACTCGCATCGAGTCGTGGATGCCTATGTCGGCTTTGACGGATATTCTTACCGATGAGCAGATTGAGGTAAAGCACAACGTACACTCTATCAAGCCTACGGAGTTATATTGCGCTATGATTGCGCCTATTCGCAACTTTACGGCTCGCGGCTTCTTGTGGTATCAGGGATGCTCGAACCTCAACGACGACGACCACTACGATGTGATGATGGCCCGTATGGTTGAGCAGTGGCGTAAGGATTGGGGCGACGAGGATAACTCTATGCCTTTCTACTATGCTATGATTGCGCCTTATGGCTATGGCAATTCACGAGCTGTTAACTACCCCGAATTCGTTGAGTGTCAGTTGCGCGCCCTGGAAAAGATTCCTAACTCGGCAATGGCTGGTAATACGGACGCGGGTGAGGAGTTCTGCATCCACCCAGCCAAGAAGAATGAGGTGGCACAGCGTATGGCGGCATTTGCCTTGCGTGATGTTTACGGTCAGGGCGGAGTAGATGTTGTAGCACCTACTTACGCATCACACAGAGTCGATGGAGTGAATATCTTCGTAAAGTTCAACAACGTAGGTGCTGGTCTCTGCCCTGGTTCGGGTAAGCCCATCGCTGGTTTTGAGATTGCAGGTGCCGATAAGGTATTCCACGCGGCCGAGGCTCGCTTGGAAGGAAACGAGGTAAAGGTTTGGAGCAACGCAGTTAAGGAGCCGGTGGCTGTTCGCTACGCGTTCCGCAACTACATTCCTTGTAACTTTATGAATATTATGGGTCAGCCCGTTGTTCCGTTCCGTACGGACAATTGGAACGATGCGAAGTAATATTTTTCAAAATAGCGGTAAAGGACGGTTGCGAAAAGTCGTAACCGTCTTTTTTTGCCGTATGTTACTGCATAAAAGATGTTTTTTATTAAATTAAAGTGTAATAATTCCGTTGTATGTATCGTTGTAAGAAAAAAATGTGTAATTTTGCACGATTATTACCCTACATAGCAGTAATAAATAAGTTTGGAATGAGACAAAAGTTATCTTATATCGTTATTCTGGCCGTTTTCGCAATGGCATTTGTCGGATGCTCAACGGTTCAGAAGATTATTAACACGGGTGACGCTCAATTTATTTTCGAGCGCGCCAAAGAGTATTACACTGCCGAGAAGTGGTCGAAGGCCTACGCATTGTTTGAGGTGTGCGAGCCCTACTACCGTGGCACGATGCGCGAAGATAGTGTAACTTTCTTCAAGGCTCGATGCAGTTTCAAGGATGGCGATTATTACTCTGCGGCCGAGATGTTGGATGCATTCCGTCGCACATTTAACCGTAGCCCCTTTATCGAGGATGCCGAGGCAATGTATGCAATATGCCTCTACAATATGTGCCCCTCGCCCGAGCGTGACCAATCGACAACGAGTCAAGCCATTATCGCCATATCGGAGTATATGTCACACTACCCCAATAGCGAGCAGATTGTTTTGTTCAAAGATATGACACAGGACTTGACTTGGCGCTTGCACGAGAAGGCATACATCAATGCTTACACTTATTACAAGATTGGCCGTTACAATGCGGCAATCATCGCCTTCCGCAACGCATTGAAGATGTATTCGGATACTCATCGCCGCGAGGATTTGTTGTACCACATCACAATGGCCTCGTTTAAGTTGGCCGAGAACTCTGTTGAGGAGAAACGCTTGGACCGTTATATGTCAACGCTCGATGCCTACTATTCGTTTGTAATGGAGTTCCCCGAGTCGAAGTACTCTAAAGAGATGGAGCACGTGGCCGATGTGACCAAGCGATACATCGAGAAGAACAAACAAGGCGAGTAGCCAAAACAATCAAAGCAGAAAAATAATAACGAAATAATTACACAGTAAGATGGAAATTAAGAAGAACATCCCCAACAACACAATTACCCGTAAACTTGTCGATTTGGATAAGGATACAGGTAATATCTACGAGAGTATCAACATCATCGCTCGTCGTGCAAACCAGATTTCGGCAGAGTTAAAGACCGAACTCAATCGTAAGTTGGCTGATTTCTCATCACCCACCGACACTATGGAGGAGACTTTTGAGAATCGTGAGCAGATTGAGATTTCACGCTACTATGAGCGCCTCCCCAAGCCGGTGATTATCGCTACCGAGGAGTTCATCGATGACGAGGTATATTACCGTAAAGGCGAATAATATTTCGTAGCCAGCACCATAGGTGCGAAAGATGTAGTAGCCTCGTGGAGAGTAATTCACGTTGCTGAACTTCAAACAATACCTTGTATGTTAAAGGGTAAACATATTATTTTAGGAATAACGGGTAGCATAGCCGCGTATAAGTCGGCTGTGCTTTGCCGTTTATTAGTCGGGGCTGGTGCAGAGGTAAAGGTTGTGATGACCCCCTTGGCAAAGCAGTTTATCACGCCCCTTACGATGGCGACATTGTCGAAAAATCCCATCTTGGTAGATTTCTTCAATCCCGAAAACGGAGAGTGGAATTCTCACGTCAAGTTGGGCTTGTGGGCCGACTGCTATCTCATAGCCCCTGCGACAGCCAACACATTGGCCAAGATGGCAACAGGCGTGGCCGATAACCTCTTGCTTACGACATATCTTTCGGCGCGTTGTCCCGTAGCCGTAGCGCCCGCTATGGACCTCGATATGTATGCACACACGGCGACACAACGCAATCTTGAGCGTCTAAAAGAGGATGGCGTGCATATCATCGCTCCTGCCGCTGGTGAGTTGGCAAGTGGTCTTATAGGTAATGGTCGTATGGCCGAGCCACAGGATATAGTAAAGGCTGTAGCGGAGTTGTTGGCCGAAAAAAAAAAGCAGACTTTAGAGGGTAAGCACTTCCTGGTAACGGCAGGTGCTACGATTGAGCCGATAGACCCTGTGCGTTACATATCGAACCACTCTTCGGGCAAGATGGGTTATGCCGTAGCCGAGGAGTTGGCCGAGCGTGGAGCACGCGTTACGCTGATAAGTGGCCGTACGGCACTCGATGCACCAAAGGGTGTGGAGAGGGTCGATGTATTGTCGGCAGAAGATATGTATCAGGCGTGTGTAGAGCGTTTTGACGAGGCCGATGGCGCTGTGATGTGTGCCGCTGTAGCCGATTACACCCCGCAGAGTGTGGCGCAGGAGAAGATAAAGAAGGGCGAGGGTGATATGGCTATCGCGCTTAAACGTACGCAGGATATTGCGGCTGAGTTGGGCCAAAGAAAAGAGGGCCGCATATTGGTAGGTTTTGCAATGGAGACCCAAAACGAGCAGGCCAATGCTGAAGATAAACTCCGCAGAAAGAATTTTGATTTTATTGTGCTTAACTCTCTGCGTGTCGAAGGTGCAGGATTTCGTGGCGACACAAATGTTGTGTCACTCATTGATGCCGCAGGCAGGAAGGACCTGCCGCTAATGAGCAAGCGAGAGGTTGCAGAGCACATTGTAAATAAGATAGAAGAATCATTGTAGAGAATTATGTTGCGACGACTGACAGTAGAAAATTATGCACTTATCGAGAGACTCGATATGGAACTCGATGCTCATCTGAATATCATCACAGGTGAGACGGGAGCCGGTAAGTCTATTCTTTTGGGTGCGTTAGGACTACTGATGGGCAACAAAAACGAGAGTGGCACCATCCGTGACGAGTCACGCAACTGCATTATCGAGGGTGTATTCGACATTGACGCATACGGATTGGAGGAAGTCTTCGAGGAGTATGATCTCGATTATGAGCCGCAGACAGTAATACGCCGTATGATATCGCCATCGGGTAAGAGTCGTGCTTTTGTGAACGATATGCCCATACAACTCGCTACGTTAAAGGAGTTGGGTGCGCGATTAATCGACATACACTCACAACATCAAAACCTTGTACTCTCAAACGAGGATTTCCGCATCAAATCGATTGATTCATTGAGCGCTACGGCAGAAAAGATAAGTGCCTATCGCGAAAAATATAACGCATTACGCACCGCAGAACGCCATTTGAAGGAGTTGCAGGATGCGGCCGAAGTGTTGCGCCGTGACGAGGAGTGGTTGCGCTATCAGGTCGAGGAGTTTGAGGCGGCAGCACTCAAGGAGGGCGAATTGGATGAGGCTCTGGAGGAGTTGAAGGTGTTGGAGAATGCCGACCAGATTGGCGAGGCGCTGACTTCGTTGCGCAACATATTGGATGCTGAACAGGTAGGCGTATTGGAACAATTAGCAACAGCCGAAAATGCTATAACACGAGTAAAGGAGAGTTATCCGCGCGGGGCAGAGATTTCGGAGCGTTTGCACTCGGTCATTCAGGAGTTGAAAGATGTGAGCGTAACCGTAGGCGACGATAGCGAGCGCATTGACACCGACCCAGAGCGCCTGCTACACCTGACCGAAAGAGTAAATATGATATACTCCCTATGCCAAAAGCACCGTGTAAAGGATTTGACGGAGTTGATGGCCGTAGGCGAGCGTTTAGCCGAGCAGTTGAGCGCCATAACACATAGCGACGAGAATATCGAAAACTGTCGCCGTGAGATAGAGGCTCTGCGCCGCGAGGCTACTAATATGGCGATGGATATTCACGCTTTGCGCGAAAAGGGCGCAAAGGTAATGTCGGAGAGCGTGGAGGGGATGTTAGCGTTGTTAGGTATGAACGACGGCCGTTTTATGGTCGATATACAACAATGCGAGGAGTTGCTACCTACGGGATGCGACAAGATTCGTTTCCTCTTCTCGGCCAACCAGAGAGTAGCCCCAGCACCTATCGAGAAGGTAGCATCGGGCGGTGAGATGTCGCGTGTAATGTTGGCATTGAAGGCCTTATTGGCCGAGAAATCGAAACTGCCGACAATTATTTTCGACGAGATTGACACAGGTGTATCGGGCCGTATAGCCGATGCAATGGGCGATATTGTATGTGCTTTGGCTAAAAATATGCAGGTGGTATCTATCACTCATCTACCTCAAGTTGCATCAAAGGGCGACACCCATTTTGTTGTGTATAAACACGATAGCCGCACCAACATAACACGTCTCACGTCGGAGGAGCGCATTGAGGAGGTGGCCAAAATGTTGTCGGGTAGCGAGATTACATCGGCCGCAATCGAACAGGCGAAATTACTATTGGGATAGAGAGAATAAACTATTAACCTAAAACATAATTATATGAAGAAGATTTTACTTATCTCCGCATTGATGGCGGCAATAATGCTGAGCAGTTGCTCGGAGCGTTACGAGTTGAAGAAAGATTTGAAACAAGCACTGAAAGTTGCCGTAGAGCAGGATAAGCAGCAGGCCGCTCGTATGGATGGATTCGAGGGTAAGTTGCCCCGTACGTTTGAGAAAGGCGAGGTTAAATTTACCGATGCTTCTGGCTGGGTATGTGGATTCTTCCCCGGCTCGTTGTGGCTTTTGTATGAGCACACAGGCGACGAAGAGTTGAAGACTTTGGCCGAGAAGTACACACGTCGTGTAGAGTCAGCAAAAGACGATAAAAACACTCACGACCTGGGCTTTATGGTATTTTGCTCATACGGTAATGCATATCGTTTGACAGGTGATGAGTATTACAAGGGTGTAATCGAGCAGGCTGCCAAGTCACTCGTAACACGCTATAATCCTACCGTTGGTTGTATACGTTCGTGGAACACACACCGTAAGGAGAATCCCGAATTGGACTTTATGGTGATTATCGACAATATGATGAATCTCGAGATGTTGGAGTGGGTTGGCGGTTATGACGAGATTACTCGTTCACACGCCTACACTACAATCAAAAACCACTTCCGCGATGATTATAGCACATATCACGTTGTAGCATACAACGAACTTACAGGCGAGGTTGTCGAGAAGCGTACTGCACAGGGCTTTAGCGACGATTCGGCTTGGGCTCGCGGTCAGGCGTGGGGCTTGTATGGTTACACAATGATGTATCGTATGACAGGCGACGAGACTTATCTCACGCAGGCCGTTAAGATTGCCGACTATCTTATTCCCCGATTGCCCGCCGATGCAGTACCTAACTGGGACTACGATGCCGAGCATCAGCAGAAAGACTCATCATCAGCATCGATTATGGCATCTGCTCTAATTGAGTTGTATGGTTTCACACAGAACGAGACCTATCTTGCAACCGCCGAGCGTCAGTTGCGCTCACTCTCATCAGAGGAGTATCTCGCAAAGGTTGGCGAGAATGGCAATTTCCTGCTCAAGCACGGTACAGGTCACTTGCCCGGCAAATCGGAGATTGATGTACCACTCTCATACGGCGACTACTACTTCATCGAGGCAGCAATGCGTTACTTGGCTTTGTAAGATAAAATACACGCTATTATCATAAATAAACCCGAGATTGAATTCAATCTCGGGTTTATTATCTCCATTACTGTAAATCTGACGGAATAGCCGCGCGAACATAAACACTGACATCGGCAGGATTATCGAGCGCCGTCCACACCATCCTATCCTCTGTAAGTTCGGTGACTATATAACGATGAGCCCAATCACCATTGCCGTAATCGTAGTTACCTCGAATGATTGCACCCTTCTCGTCATCTGTATAGATAAAATAGTGACCTGTTATGGTACGCATATATTGGCTGTCAATATTCTGATAGAGCGTATAGGTCTTATCGGCACGTACAAAGTCAATATATACATAACTACCACTGCTTAACTCTCCTCCACTCCAACTATCCAAAGACCAGCAACCCGCAATATTATTGGGCGTCACGTCTAACGTCGGCTCAACGTACTCCTCCTTATCATTACAAGAGACCGCTACAGCAGTCACAACCATAGCCAAAACAATCAATCGAAAAACTCGCTTCATCATATATTATTTATTATTTAACCACATTGAGCAATATCATTCGCTCGCGTGATGGTAATGTCAAACCCATTATATATAATCTCAGGCTTTGTTCTTTAGCCTCCTTCGTCGGTCTGTATGTTATAATCAAATCACCCTCAGCACCGCCAGCCAACACTTCTGGCTCACTCCTCATCGTTACACCTCGTGACGATAACAACGTATCCTCGCGTAGGTGCATAGCACGCGTGCCAGCATTAAAACACGCCACGCGCAACGTCTGCTCACGCCCCGCTACGACCTGCAACGTATCCTGTCTTAGACGTAACATACCACGATGGTAAGGGTATTCGCTAGCGTGTGAGGCCGAAGCCACAACTCGCCCCTCGACATAGAGGACTGCTGTCGGCACACTTTGCGATAGATTTGTGTAGATATAGACTCGCTGCTCGAACGCACCCATATGCCCTTTGGGGTTATATGTTAGTTTTATCTCACCTTTGCTACCCGCCTTAACCACTTTATCCACTACTTCTACCTTAAGGCACGAGCAGGAACTTTTGACCGAGGTAATAGCAATCGCCTCTACCCTATCATTACGCCATTTCACACTATACTGCCACGCAGCATCTTCTTCATTGATAGTACCTACCGAAAACCTGTTTCCATCTACAAACCTCATCTTGGCATTTACAACCGTACGAGGATTGGCAACACTATCCAACTTCGATTTGGGAATAATCTTTATCTGCGCCACAGCCACTGTGCCTGTCAACAAAGCAAGCACTGCACACAACGCCGATATGACTACCCTACAGCGCATAATTACAACCACCCCTTATCGTTTGCACCCTTGCGGACCGTAATGGTAAAGTTATACGACTTGCCATTCGAAGCCGTGATTACGGCAGACGTGATACCCTGCTGCAAGCCTTTGAATACAAGCTTGGCACCTTGCGACTCAACCGCAGCGATAGCACTATCGGCAATCGTCACATTGAAAGAGAGATTATCGCCACCCTCAAAATATATGTGAGGCGCAATAGCCACACTCGCTTGCTCATCAATATAGAGATTGGGGAATCGCATCGGAGTACCCGACTCGCCAATAGCACGAAGGAAAGCATCGGCATTAACCTGTCCTGAACCCATATTACCCTTATATAGTGACAGATTCATCTGCATAGGTTGCTGAGGTCCTATATCTGCAACATAACGGTAATAGTCCTTATACCCTACCATATAGGCATCGATAGGCATTGCAGTTGAGATAAGCATCTTTTGCAACTCCTCGGCCTTAAAGTGCAGACGTTGTTCAGCGGCATATGACATACCCAATGCAACAACTCCCGACACGTGAGGACAAGCCATCGACGTACCCTCCATATAACCGTAACCACTCTCGCTAACGTTATACGGAAGTGTCGATAGGATACAACCTACCTCACCATAATTATGCTCTGCATCCACATAATCGAAATAATAATCCTGGTCACCACCAGGAGCCGAAACACTCGTACCATCTCCATAATTGGTATACACGGCAGGGGTAAAATCGGCTGCTGTAGCCGCTACCGAGATATAATCATCTGAAGCTCCAGGATAACCAGCCTGTGGAGCAGATTCGTTTCCTGCTGCAAAAACTGCAATACCTCCTTCAATCGTTCCATTCGCAGAGCCTGCGTTATGGGTAAAATAATCCAACGCATCCTTCTCCAGCGGAGCACCTCGTTCCCACTCCTCTTGTGAGTCAAAGCCCGCTTCGCCCCAATCATACTCGTTGGCACGGCCCGAGACATAGCCCCAGCTGCACTGCAATACCACAGCACCATTATCGGCAGCATACTTGATAGCGCGCGCTACAGCAATGCTCGACGAGCCTACGTTACCCGAGAAAATCTGGCAAGCCATAATCTTCACACCAGCCTTCGTGCCGCTACCACCTGCAATAGAACTCACGCCCACGCCATTGCCATTACGAGCAGCAATAACGCCCGCAACGTGAGAGCCGTGTCCCGAATCATAGGCGTCATTCCAGGTAATCAAGCCCGTATCTTTTACAAAGTTGTATCCATTATAATCGCCAGCAAAGCCGTTGCCGTCATTATCCGTCATCGAGCGATACACCTCATTCTCATTCACCCAAATGCTCTCCTGTAAATCGGGGTGCTCGACAAAGATACCCTCATCCAAAACGGCAACCACGACAGACTCATCACCCATAGAGTGCTCCCACGCCTTTTCACACTGCACATCGGCATCCTTGACTGACTTTACTACTTCGCCCTGAGTGAACATATCCCCTCTATTAACAAGATTCCACTGCATTGCCAACAATGGGTCATTCGTCACACCACGAGTAGCGCCAGCCATTACTCTTTCCAACTTCTCCTTTGACAAAGGCGTAGCCTTACTCGTTGAGGCACGCTTGATGGTACGATTAAAGTCGACACTTACAACCTCTCCCAACTCTTGGAAACGCTTGGCAACCTGCTCGGCATCCATTCCACCGCCAAAACGCACTATATACCACTGGTGTAGGCCCGAATTGCGAGTCACATCCTCTCGCGATGCATCAACAGGGAATACGCGCTCCAACTCATAAGCGCCTATAACCTCCAACACATCGTCTACCGAGGGTTGTCCACTACGAGTGGCACCGCTACGGGTGGCCTGTGCGTGAGAAATCATATCGGCTACATCGGGCGAAAATTTTACTATCAATTCGCTCTTGGCGAAGGGCTGCTCCTGAGCTATATCCTCTTCTGAAAAATCCTTTTGGCAACCAACGACAAATGCCGACACTACCAATAACAGGCTATATCTAAAAAATTGTCTTATCATCTTACTCATATTTTGACTGTTTTACTCCTCCTCAGGCGTAGCTATTGCCCACGGCTCTTTCTTTGTATAAATATCGTAGTAATATCGCAAGTTGGCAGGCTCATTCTCGAATCCCGCCTGTGTACCATCCTGCGCACGCCCCTCTTGCTGGAACACCAAACTATATGGTATCCACCAATCGAGCGCAGGGTGATAGAGCAACCAGTCGGGCAACTTACCCGTCAAACGATTGAAGTTTATGGCAAATCGTTTTGTCGATGGCATAACCTTCTTAATACGGTTATCGGCCAAGAATTGCGGCAATGTGTCGACACGCTCAATATCCTGCTGTGTGTAGACAGGCACAGAGTCATCATCCTCAAAATCGGGCAATTCGCCTTGTAGATAATTAACCGACAGCACCAACGTATCGAGGTCCCACTTAATAAGGTCAACGGGGAATTTAGGCTCATCGATAAAACCTCCGAGATTGGTCTTTGTAGTATTACTCAAGTCGTATACAGAGCTACGCTGATTGGCATTCATTATAAGCGAACGCAAAGCAGGGAAATTACTCTTTTTAAGCACCTCGGGCACTTGCTGGAAATTATTGGAACAAATATCGAGATACTCCAGATTCTTCAACTGTTTGAGGCTCTCGGGCAAATCCACCAATCCATAACTACCTATCGTCAGACGTTTTAACTGCACCAAAGAACATATATCATCGCCAAGTTCCAGATTCTTGAGGAATGTGTTTGCATTACCGAAGAAATAGAGTTCTTCAGCAGCCGTCAAATAACGTACCTCAAAAGGCAGAGGCTCGTTGGTATTGAACAGCACAAACTGCGCAGACTTAACGCGTCCTACATTTTCGGGCGTACATCCCTCCATAGACTCCTCCCACAACACAACATTCTGCCACATCGTCATAGACTGCGAAGCATCCCACTGCGTCATAACATCAAGATTACGTGCTATGGCAAGCAAAGCAGTTGAATCACCCGAACGTGTATCGGGAATAATAGGCTCGGCTCCCTCCTGCTTGATGTTGAGCACATCGCTACGCGACATTTCAACCTCACTTTTAGGAGTAAACGTAACTTCGGCAAGACGCTCCTGCGGTACGGTATTTATATCCCAGCGGAAACGCACCGTTGTCTGACGAGGACGCATACCGCGATTAAGTGTCAAGGTATAATCCTCCGACTCGAGCCAATCAATATCTGAGGGGATATTCACGTCGAACTCTACATTCGAGCGCACCTTGACATCGAAGTAACGCTCCTCACTTGTCTTATAACACTCAACATCGAACGCATTATCCTCCAACTCGATAGTATAAGGAAACCCCTGCTGCGTGATGGCTATCTCCTGCGACTGCATCGTACGCAGATTCTGAATACGAACGACTCCGTAACGAGGCTCTACGGTCAAGGCCGAATCAATCTTAAATTCGCACGTCGCAGCACCCGAGCCATTGGCTGGAGAGACGGTTATCCAGGCATTATCGGTCGATACAATCCAGCTATCAGCAATATCAACCTTAAGGCTCTTGACACCACCTACAGCGTCAATCTCTATTGTCGATGATTCAACCGACATCGCTGAATCACTCTTGTCGTCGGTACAAGCAACGACAACGACTACACTTAAAAGCGTAAAAAGATATTTATATACTCTCATAACCATCTGTTTCTAATCCAACATTATGTCACAGTTCAAAATATTCTGCGTCTTGTCATACAACAAAATGTAGGCACCGACCTGCCAAGCGTAGCAGATATCCGACGCATCAAAGATAATGTTGGGATTATCGCTAATATCAAGGAAATAAATCAATGTCGAGATAGTATCATCCACCTTACGCAAATCATTCGAGCCGAGATACAGGCCTCGCAAACCTTTGTGGTTGCCGATACCCGTAGGCCATTCACGCAGACTGCGCTCACCCTTATCGTTACGCTGACTTCTAACAGCAAGCACCGTAAGGCTCTCGCTATCCAAAGGCTGGTATGGGAAGTTTTTGAAGGAGTTGAACGAGAGTTCGACTCCATACAGATATGGCAGATTAGCAGCATTCATATCGTATGGTAACTTCGTAAGTTTATTATACGAAAGGTCCATAGACTGCAGATGCGGTGAATTCTTATATATGAACGAGCCCTCAGGAATTGACTCTATACCACAAGCACGCAAGATGATGTACGCTACCGACGAGTTACTCTTAGCAAGCGCGACGGGGTAACGTTTCATATTAGGATTATTCGACAAAGTAAAGGTCTCGACATTGATACCCTTATATTCGCCACTCTCCTCGCCTTCGCAACCTGTAATATCGTTAGCCGAAAAATCTACCGACTTCATTCTGTATTGGCTCTCGGCAGAGAAGATGTTAGGAATCTTCTTCAGGCGGTTATACGTCACCGAGAAGTTTTCTACATCGTCATAACCACAGAAATAGCCATCCTCATCTACGGGCAGCGACTCAATTTTATTGTGGTCAAGATATAACTGCACAGGGGCGACATTGCGGCCCAAAGGATGCAACTTAGATATTTTATTAAACGCCAAATCCAAAAGGCCCAGCTTATGCATATTACTCATCGATGCAGGCAACTCCTCCAAATTATTCTGACGAGCATACAAAATCTGGATTTTCTCGGCTGCGGGGCCCGTAGCCAAAGCATCAAGTCCTGCATAAATCTGCTCGGCAGACCATTGTGCATTATTTGACAGATTGAGCGATATGAGTTCGGGCATCTGACCTAAAACCATCGGAAAGTTGGTAAGGCGCGGGCAATTATAAATCTCCAAATCTGTACACGATGTAAGGGATGCCAACTCTTCGGGCATACTCTCGATTTCGCAATTGGCGATATAGAGGTATTCCAACTTCTTGAGTTTACCTATCTCGGCTGGTAATGAGCGCAGACCATTGCACAACGTGCCGTGATTGGTATCGAATAGATGTACATTGCGCTGTCCTCCCGTCGCCATATCGAAAATATCAGCCTCCTGCATCGTAGCATACAACGAAGTGGCCGGAATCGTGATATTGTGCTCGGCCAACGCTCGGGCAATAGGCTCGGAAGTCTGCTGCGGGGTGTGGATAAGGTTAAGATACTTTTTATGATTTGCCATACGATTACGACTACGCTCCGACAGACTCATATCCAACGAGAGCGATGGGTCATAATTTACGACATTGGTATCGTTGTGCGTACCAAGATACAACTCGATAAGTTCTGTCAGTTGGCCCAATGCGGCAGGCATATGACCACGGAATCCGAAACTGCTAATGTCGATACGAGCCACACGGCCATTAGCGTGAAGTTGCACACCTGGCTGGTCGCCCCACAAATCTACATCCTTATTGAAGTTCCAATTTGTACCACGCTCCCACTCTTCTCCATCATAGTACCAATTCTCTCCATCCAAGGCCCTCCATATTTCATACAGAGCATAATAATCCTTGATGTACTCGGCATTCATATCTATAGCCAAGACAATATCGACGTCTGTAGTGATATTGTCCTCGATAGTAAATTGCGCTTCAGAGGGACGATAGTTGCTCTCCAACAGCTCCTTGCTATCATCTAATGCCTCGTATGAGGTAACAACATAATTTCCTGCAGGTAGCGACAACAAGGAATCACAAACAAGAGTAGAGGTTTGATAACCCTCCTTATCGCTCATATAATCATCCTCATCGAAGTGCATTGCAAACTTTACCGGCAAATGCTCTAACCTGACGGGATTTGACAATGCTCCCGATGCCTTCTTTTGAGCAACATTGAGAGTCACAAATGATATCTCATCAAATGTATATTCACGCTCTGCCGCACGAGTTGCAGCGGCTGCGGTATCCTTCACAAAACGAAGACGAGCATATCCGCGCGGCTCAACATTGACCGTCACGTCGTGTTGCGTGAGACCGCCCTGAACAACGTCAAAGCCACTTTCGCTATTAGGAGTTCCATTATATATTAATTCATCGAGCGCATTATAGAGCGAAAATGATATTAAATCATAGTGACCTACCAACAATTTTATCTTGTCACTTCGCAAACCATACTCCACATTCTCGGCATCCTCCGTCGAGAGCGTCAAGGTTTGCGCAATGGTAACACCATCGTACACCAAAGTCACCTTAATCTTGCAGGCATCCGACAGATAGTCGAGCATATCCTGCACGGCACGTGTCGAGGATGCTGACTCCGAAGGAGTGTATGATGCCTCTTTATATAATTTGAATTGAGCATATCCGTAGTTATGTTCACGATTATCCACCCCATCATCGGAGCATCCAACCGTAAACGCCAATGCAATTGCAACCAGCACTACGCATATGATATTTCTGTATAACTTCATCTTCTATTAAGTCTCTAAAACTTGCTCTTCATTTATAGCGCCCTTATGATAGGGGGTTCGGAACTTTCGAAAAAAAGAACGACACCCCGCTCCGAACAAACGGAGTGTCGTAAACATCTACATTATTCAGCAGCAACCACAGTGCAGAGAATAACCACCTTATTTACCATAGTGGCATCCCTGAACAATACAGCACCTGGCTTCTCACTGCCAACACCCTTGGCTTCCATAAGAATTGCCTTGTTGCTTTTATCATAGCTAACCCAATCACCAACTACTGACGTTGACTTGAAATCAGCGACGCCTGTAAGTGCTACATATTGAGCCATAGACTTACCAATCGGGGACTGATATGTCAGATGATAGAACTCTGCGGGCATTGCAGATGAACTATACTCGGCAAAAAATGTATCGTAGAGTTCATCGCCAGCCTTCAACACTTTGAGTGTTGCCTGTGCCTGAGATGCCAAATCGGGATTAGCAAATGCAACACTACCATTACCTGATGCCGAAGAACTCTCGTTATAGTGGAAATAGATGGCAGAATATGAACCATCGTTATACTCAACCAAAATAACCACCTCATAATCACCTGTACTTGTATTCAAAGAGCCCTCGGCAGTAGTAGCATTGATATTAGTCTCAATCTTGAATCGCGATATTGCGTCATCTGTGTAGAAGCAATTGCACTCCACCCAAGAGTCGTCCGTAAGTTCTACAAAGCTACCCTCTACATCATATGAATAGACTTTGAAAGATTTAACGGGACGTGATGTTATAAACGAAGTTGCATCAGGGGCATATTTTGCATCCTTGCCGAAATAGAAGACATCGTATTTGCTTCCGAGGTAGAGATTTGCCAAGGCTCCCTCGGTAAACCAATAATCGATTGAAGCATCAGCCTCCGCAAATGCAGCACAACTCTCATCCAACTCATTTACATCAATTGTAGCAGGTGCAGAGTACTGCACAACCGTTGTCATCAACGAAGAGGCGTATTTCTGAGCCACAACACCACCTTCAACCAATGTTTCGCCATCAGCAGGGGCTGCATTCTTTGCGAATACAAATACATAAGCATTGCGAGCCGATGCGCCCTCATATGATTCGACATCTGAGATATTGACCATACGGTCCTGAATTGCAGCGCCCGAAGCATCCCAAGCATCGATAGCGATAGTAAACCAATCTATGGCCTCGCCATTCTCGCCACAAACCTTCACCACAACATCCTTACCCGATATGATTACACCTCCTGGAGCAACTACAATCTCACCGGCTGCATTCAAAGCACTCTTCTCAGGGAAACCATCGAAAGCCACATAGTCGTTATAACCGCCAATCTCTATATTGAAACTGCTGATAACATTACTTCCACTCAAAATATTAACCTCGGCAACCTCTCTATCGGCAGGGATATGGGTAGCAGCCGCTTGCAATACATACTCCGTAGCACCAACCTCACCAGCCTCAACTGCCTGCAACCACTCGGGACCCTCAACTGTATATGCAAAGTTTGACACAATCTTTACAGGAGCATAGAATGTCGATTCGAAGTCATCGCCAAGTGTAGGAATGCCGTAAATCATCTTCAATACATCATCGCTGCCCATTGCCTTCTCGCTATATTCCGCAGAATAGGCACCATACTCGTTTACAATGGGGGCATATACCGCAACCTCACGCTTAGTGGTGGGGAATGTAATAGTAGCAATAACCTCCGATACTCCGTTCATTGTCAAGGTAACCTCTCCTACTGGAGCATTTTCGAAAACGGTAACATCGGCTACATTTACCTTAATAGTCTGCTTACCAGCAACACCCGACACAGTATTTGTCGTAGTCTCACCATTAAGCAATTGGAAGTAGGTGTACGTATTTTGTGAAATCGTAGCCTTCCAATCGTAGTTAGCCTCAAAAGAGAGTTCGATTACTTCACCAGCAACAGCAGTTTTAGTAACCTTCTTTGGGAATGTGGGAGCGGGACCAGAATCGCCGTCCTTAGTACAAGCAGTACCCAAAAGTATAATGCTCAAAAGTGCACTACACAAGAAAAGGAAATAGTTCTTTTTCATATTCTTATTCTTTTAATTTTGTATTTGCGTTAAATAATTCATCGTTTACATACCCTCCTTTTGAAGGCGTTCAGCCTCTTCATCGCTCACCCATTCAAGGATGCTGTAAAAATGGCCTACAGTACCTATTGTCTCGCCCAGGTTCTCGACATAGACGTGATTCCACAACTCAACAAAACGCTGGCACGAATTAAAGTAAGAGGGATAATAGAAACTATGTGTCGTCAAAATATGATTGTCACCCAAAATCTGACCAAAGACCGATGCCTCATCGCTCAACACTTGGTTCTTATCCATTGTAACCAACGGATTGGCGGCATCTTCGGGGTGAAACTTTATGGTCAAATCGTATCCATCGTAGAAGCAACTGCGCAAGATAACAGTATTCTCATCGGTAGGATGTGCCTCGGTACGGATTAGACGCTGATATGAGAGATTGTCACCTGGATAATCGCGCAACAGGAGCGATGTCACCACACACCAACCTGTAAAGTTCTCTCTAACAAACGGACAACTCTTATACATCACGACTTTGGTCTGGTCGCTATTCTCATAGAGATTCCACTTCAACTTATCGGGCATAACCAATCTTAGCACAAAGCCCAAAGAGTCGGTAGGCTCAATATTCTCATATAAACCTTGCACCTTAACCTCAGTAGCGAGCTCTCCTGCTGGTATTGTCACACTATTGCTCAGTAGACGATAGTGCTTGCCCTCAATAGCGTTGCTACCCTTATCAACCACTTCGACACCAAACGTGCGGTCATAACTACACGCTACGGTAGAGGCTACAGCCACTCCGAAGTATTCGTTGTCGGCCAGCACCATATTGGTCGATTGCGGCTCGGAAAACATCACATACTCGGCATCGGAATATTTTATATACTCCTCATCACACGAGACAAGCATCGACACTGCGAAAACTGCAAAAAACAGAAATATATTTTTCATACTCTTCATTTTCTATTTATTACTTTCGTTGGGTTGTACTTCCGAGCCCGGAGCCTCAATCTCGTGCTGGGGGATAGGCCACACGAATAGAGGATTATCGGCTGTAATGTGCAATGAACTACCCTCCTCCAAAGAGTTGCTTTGAGGTGTACGAGTAAAGCCCTCGCCATTATTATATAATGTGCCCCAGCGCTTCAAGTCATTAAGGCGGAAACCCTCCATAAAGAGTTCGCGTACACGCTCATCGGATATTGTCTGCAGGTAGTTGCCTTCATTAACCGAAATCGAGCCTCCCGATGCAAAACGGCTTTCGCGCAGCGTCGAAAGGTCCTTCGATGCAGCAGAGAAGTTAGGTGTCGCACAACGACAATATGCCTCAGCACGAATCAGATACTGCTCAGCCAGGCGGAAAGGCTTGGGCATAGAGACGTGATAAATCAAAGCCGAAGAGATAAAATCCTGATTACCATAATACTTCACGAGCAAAGGCCACGTCAGATTGTGGTCATAACCCGATGTAAACTCGGCGAAGTATGAACTATAACGCATATCTGATGCCGCATAGAGATTCAGCACCCACTGCGCTGGTACATAATCGGGATAGTAGTATGTGTAATCGTTGTTGAAATTCAAGAAATGTTGGCCCAATGCACCGCCATAGGATGTAGTTGTAAAGCCCACACGCCAGATAATCTCTGTAGCCAAATCATACTGCCACATATAGTCGAAGTAGGTCATCGACGAGGTGTAAGCAGTATTAGCCGATGAGAGCGAATATTCCCTATTCTTATGGTCTATGACCTTTGAAGAATATTCGATTGCCGCATCCCAATCCTGCATATTCAACGCTACGCGTGCGTGTAAGGCATAGGCCACACTCTTTGTTATAAACACCGAGCTGTATGCGTCATTATCCTCATCGAGGATATTCTCGGCTGCAGCCAAATCCTCCAACACAAAATCATAAGAGTCCTTCAACGATGCGCGGCGGGCAGGTTCCTTCTCGGAATATTTCCTGCGTAAGACCACACCCAACTCCTGCTCGGCTGTCGCAGGGTCATAAGCCTTGCAGAAATTCTTCAATAGTTCAGAATAGGCCAATGCGCGGATGGTATAGACCTCACCGGTATATTGCTCCAACACTCCGATACGTTCATCATCGGTCTGTAGAGCCATCACACCATCGATACGCTCAAGGTAGAAATTACAGTTCGAGATAACGCTATACAGAGCCGCATATACCGACTCTATCTCGGCATTTGTCGAACGTATATCCCACTGCCAGAAAGTACCGAAGGTATTTGTGTAACCATCTACGGCATATACCAAATCGGCCTGAATATCGGGTAACAACGTAAGATAACCACTAAACAAAGCATTGCTCTTAAGCAGTGCATAGATTCCGGTCAAAGTCTGCTCGGCATCGGCAAACGACTTCATAGCCTCATCTTCGGGTATAGCCGACGAAGGCTCCTTGTCGAGACACGACGTCACGCTCAAAAGCGCCATCAATGTAGCAACCGCTAACTTAATATTATATAGTATATTTTTCATAGCGCATTAGAATGTTAAGTCAAGACCAAATGTAAACTGACGCGACATAGGATACTGCGCCGCATAGATATTAGCAGTTCCCTCTGGGTCCAAACCAGAGAACTTTGAGAATGTGAGCAGATTTTGCGCCTGGGCATAGATTCTAATACCACTGAAGACCCTTGTCTTTTTCAGAACATTAGCAGGCAGCGAGTAACTCAACATCACATTCTTCAGTCGCAGGAACGATGCATCCTCCAACAAACGGCTGTCGAATTCGGTATATTCTCCGTGACGCGGGATGTCGGTCACATCTCCCGGTTGCTTCCAGCGCGAAAGCAGACGCGAAGATTGGTTGTATGACGCAAATCGACCATTCGACTCATCGAAATAGCGGTCATTATTTATCATCCATCTGTCGGCCACCCAACTAAACTGCGTACTCAACGAAAGTCCCTTCCAACTCAAGGCTGTGCCAAAACCGCCTTGCCAGGGTGCGTGATAACTCTTACCTACGAGCACCTTATCCTCATCACGCAACTCGGTCGTGAGTTCGCCGTCCTTATCATACCACAAAGCATCACCGTTGGCAGGGTTTACGCCCGCATAACGATTGATATAGAACTCACCCAGCGGATGCCCTACGACCAACTTGGTATTGGTATTAGAACGCTCATACTCCTTGACACCATTGTACAACTCGACAATCTCGTTATGGTTATACGACACATTGGTATTAACCGACCAATTAAAATTCTTGGTCGCTATTAGTGTCGCATTGAGATTCAACTCGGCTCCAGCATTAACCATCACACCGACATTATCCCAATAGTAGCCGTAACCTGTCGTAGAATAAGGTGCTGGCACCTCCATCAACATATCGGATGTGCGCTTGTAATAGAGTTCCAAATCAGCGTTGAGTCTGTTCCAGAATCCTGCATGGATAGCGAAGTTCGTAGTCCACGGCTTCTCCCAGCCGAGATTCTCGTTACCAGGTTGCATCAATGCCACACCTGCATCGCCAACATAATCCAAGCCACCACCTACGAGCGCCAAATGCTCGTAATTGGGGATTGACGAGTTACCCGAGGTACCTGTCGAGAGCGAGAGTTGTGCCGTCGTAAGCCACTTAGGAGCCGACTGCATAAACTCCTCGTTACGCATATCCCACATAAAACCAACTGACCAGAATGCTGCCCAACGACGAGACTTTCCGAAACGTGACGAGCCGTCGGCACGCACCGAAGCCTCAACGAAATAGGTGTTACGATAGTTATACTCTCCACGCGAGAAGAACGATAGGAATCCGTAATCCGAATCTGTCGTATCGCTCCACGACGTTGCACGCGTTCCTGTCGAAATATTGGTCAGGCGGTCATTGTTTTGGCCTTTAGTCATAAGGCTGAAAGCCTCGTAATGATAATCAACACCCTCGTGACCGAGCATAAAGTTGAACGAATGCTCCTTATCAAGATTGAAACGGTAGTTAGCCGTATTCGTTACCGTCAAAGTATGTCCATCGGTTGACGAGCGTGATGCAGAGCCTTGTCCCTGATTGGGCGCATAACTTGGATACGAAACACCAAAGCCCGTAGTATGAGAATAATCCACACCCAACTGCGAACGCAATGTAAGGCCCTCTATGGGTGTTGCCTCGGCATAGATTGTCGAGATTAGTTTATACTTTTTGTACGTTACAGGGTTATTTTCAAGCCACTCCAAAGGATTCTGGCCATTACCCTTCCACGTTCCATCGTTAATCGATGCCAATGAGCCATCGGCACGATATGGATTCCAGTATGGCATCATAAAACGTGCTGCCGAAATAGGAGTCACCAATGTATATGAACCTTCGTCTGCCTGCTGGATATTTTGATAGTTGAGCATCGTATTACTACCCACCTTCAACCACTCGGCAGCCTTACGGTCGAAATTGGCTCGCAAAGAATAACGCTCGAACATTGAGCCTACGGCTGTACCATCCTGATTATAATAGCCGCCTGAAAGATAGTAATTACTCTTATCGTCTGCTCCAGAAATAGCCACCTCGTGACTCTGCAGCAAGGCCGAAGAGTTAAATACTTTCTCCATCCAATTTATATCGGTTTGGCTCAAGACGTTGTAGTTCTGTCCCTCGGTCATACCAATCTCTTTCTCATAGGCTATACGCTCGGCGGTATTCATCAAATCCCACTTGCCGCTTGCCACCTGCGAGAAACCCATCTGCATACGATATTCGATTCTCGGGCGCTCGGCACGACGGCCACGTTTGGTAGTAATCACAATTACTCCATTGGCAGCTCTCGCACCATAGATTGATGTCGAGGCAGCATCCTTCAACACCGACAACGACTCTATGTCGGCAGGGTTGATTGTATTGAAATCGCTACTCGAAATAGGCACGCCATCGAGAATATACAACGGGGCTGTACCCGAATTGATAGAGTTCGTACCACGAATAGTCATAACAGCAGACGCACTCGGCTCGCCTGTATTCGAGAGTACGGTAAGACCCGCAACCTGACCTTGCAGAGCCTGGTCAAAAGCTGCCGTAGGAGTAGATTCTATCTTCTCGGTCTTGACACTTGCGACAGAGCCTGCAACAGTACCCTTCTTACGAGTACCGTAGGCAATGACAACAACATCATCGATAGACTCGCTATCGGTCACCATCTCGACGTTATACTGCGCACTGCTCGCATCCTGGGGAACACGCCACTCGACATTCTTGAAACCCAGATACGAAAAGGTCAGCACGCTACCGCCCTTTGCTCTGATGGTGTATTTTCCATCTACGTCGGTAGCAACGCCTTGCATATCCTCCGTTACGACCGATACACCTATCAAAGCTTGCTTATCTTCCGCAGATATGACTCTACCGCTAACGGTAACCATAGCCGTCTGCTGCGCATAAAGCGTAGGCAGACAACATAATGCAAAAATTAAACTGAAGAAAAGTTTACGACTATATATTTTCATAATGCGCAAAAATACGACATTATGACGAATCTACAAACTTTTTATTACATTTTCAGAGTGTTTATGCACGTTATTAAGCCTTTATGAGGCAAAATACTTCTTATTCTTAACATCCTCGCCGAAAATCACTATGCGACTTTAGGCACAAAATAATGCCGCAAGAGATACTGCTATCCCCCACGGCATTATCACATTTATATTATTGCAAAAAGAGGTGGCTATTTACTCTTCTCCTCCCAATGGAACGGAGCAAATTCGGTATTCGCATCACGCCACGAAGGTTTACGCATAGCATAGATTATAAATGGAATAACGACCATCACTACGCAACCTATAATCAGCACCGAATACCACACCGTATGGCTTCCTGTGGCAATCTGTCCAGGAGGAACAAAACTCAAAATAAAGGCCAACAATGAGCCACCGAAACCCAATATACCCAGCAGCCACATCAAGCCGTTACCCTTACCCAGACGGAATGGGCGAGGTGTAGATTTCATCTTGTAGCGCAAAGTTATGGCCGCTGCAAACATCAACATATACATAATCAGATACAGCAGAATGGTAAGTTGCGACAAAATCTGATAGAACGATTGCACCGAGGGCATAACTACAAACAGCAACGACAACAACGTAACTATACCACCCTGCACGAGCAGGATATTACGCTGCACACCCAATTTGTTGGCACGCTGGAAGAAGGGTGGCAAATAACCCGCCTTGCCAACCATAAATATACCCTTCGAAGGGCCTGCAACCCACGTCAGCACACCCGCCAACACACCAAACATCAGCGCAATAGCAATAATCGGGCCCGCCCACGAGAGATGGAAATGGCGGAAATAGTTGTCAAAACCGATGAGCAACGACTGCGTAAGGCTTATATCCTTCGATGGGATTATAAATCCCAACGAGAATGTGCCCAAAATAAAAATCAGAACAGTTATAATCGAGCCTATAATGATGGCTTTAGGGTAGTTACGCGAGGGATTATTGACATCCATAACGTGAACACCCATCATCTCCATACCCGCATAAAAGAGGAATATACTGCTCGCCAAAACCAGATTATCCAACTTTTTCAAATCGGGGAAGAATCCTTGCGACATATCCATATTATTATGGCCGCCCGTAGCGATGTAAACTATACCCAAAATAATCAGCAAACCCGCAGGAATGATAGTACCTATCATACCGCCCCACTTACTGATTTTACCGACCCAATTCAAGCCTCGCATTGCTATAAAAGTCGCTACCCAATAGATAGCCAGCACCACTACGAGTGTAAACATTTTATTCGAAGCCAGCGCGGCATCGTGAGCGTCATTAGTCCCTATAAAGGCTATCGACACTGCGCCAAAAGTTAATACCGTAGGATACCAAATCGTCGATTCAATCCACTGCAACCATATCGCCAAGAAACCCACACGTGGTCCGTAAGCCTCACCAACCCAGCGAAATACACCGCCCTGTTTATCGGAGAACATAGCCGCCAACTCCGCCGCAACCATAGCCGTCGGAATCAAGAAAACGATTGCCGCAAAGAGATAATAAAATGCCGACGAAAGTCCATAAATAGCCTCGGATGGCAAACCTCGCAGACTCACCACCGCCGTCACGTTCATAATGGCAAGCGTCATCACGCTCAACTTAAATCCCGTTGTTTTTGTAACACTTTTTTCTGCCATAGATTTTTCATTTTTTGTTAAACATCACATAACCCAAATCAAAACATAAAAAAGCACTTTGGAGAGCCTTCGCTATCTCCAAAGCGCAACCCGACAAACGGTTAATGTGTATATACACGACCTTTATGTTTCTGCTGCTTCTGGCAGGCAATACGCGAAGAGGTGGGATACTCCAACTTCTCCAACTCGGCGACAGCATTGATTATATCGCCAATCAACATATCGGCCATATCGCGCGACATTCCCTGACGCACCACTACACGCATCACGACCATATCTTCTATATCCTTCGGCATTGTATATGCGGGCACCATCCACCCACTCTGCATCAATCTATCCTGAAGGTCGAAGAGAGTCCACTTCGCACTCTTCTCATACTCCGGCTTCAAACACCATATAAACAACGGATTATCCAACTCCTTGGAGTAATTCTCGAAGCAGTGCATCTTTCCAATGGCATCGTGGCAATAACGTGCTATGGCCATCGAGTTTTCGTGAATCTCCTTGTAGCCCTCGAAGCCCAAGCGGATAAAGTTGTAATATTGGGCAAGTATCTGCGCCGCAGGACGCGAGAAATTCAAGCCCACCTGCGTGATGTTTGCGCCCAAATAATTTACGCTGAACGACATCTCCTTTGGCAATACGCTCTTATCGCGCCACACAACCCAGCCCAAACCTGGATATACCAAGCCGTATTTATGGCCCGATGTAGAGATTGACAACACCCATTTAAGGCGGAAGTCCCACCTCTTTTCGGGATTCAAGAATGGCAAAATAAATCCACCCGATGCAGCATCGACGTGAATCGGAATATCGTAGCCCGTCTTTTTATTGTACTTCTCAAGCGCATCGTTCAACCCCTCGATGTCGTCGTTCATACCTGTCCAGGTAACGCCCGCAATAGGCACAACGCAGATGGTATTCTCGTCACACATCTTAATCGCCTCATCGATATTGAGCGTAGGATTTTTATGCGTAATAGGCACCGTGCGCATCTCGATTTGCCACAATTGGCAGAACTTCTCCCACACCACCTGATAAGCCGAACTCATCACCAGATTGGGTTTATCGCAAGGCTTGCCTGCCGCTTTACGCTTATCGCGCCAACGCAACCACGCCGCTACGCCGCCCAACATACAAGCCTCCGAAGAGCCTATGCCTACGGCTCCCGTTTTCCACTCGCTCTTTTCAGGCGAGTGCCACAAATTGGCCACCATATTTATGCAGCGACCACACATAACCGCCACACGCGGGTACTCCGTTTCGTCGATATAGTTGATATTCACCGCCTCGTTCATCAGACGTGTACCATAATCATCCATATAGGTCGTAACGAAAGTCGCCAAGTTCAGACGCGGTTGCGTCTGCGGGAAGGTCTCATCCTTCACCATCTGATAGGCGATTTCGGGCGCTGTTTTATGTTGCGGAATTGTCTCCGCAGGTGCTGGTTGTTTCATCTCGGCCGAACCAAAAACGGCTGTTGCAACGTTCTCTTGTGTTTTAGTTTTCTGACTCATAATATAGATTATTGTAAAAATGAAAAAATATTGTCCTACTTGAATCACAAATTATGCCAAAACACAAAGATTAAATTCTTATTTAATCACAACAACAATATTACGACAGGGAACTCACTCGCAAAGATTTTTGTTTATTTTTTTGTTCAAAAAGGTGTATTTTATGTTTTTTTTCGTATCTTGCAATCCTAAACAGCCAAAAAAATCATTTTTAATTATAAACTTTATGGATAAAATTTTACGTAAATTATTGGCTCTCTGCGCAGTAGCAGTACTCGCAGTTAGTATGGTTGCTTGTCAGAAGGATGAGCCCGAAGTAGAGCCCGAAGAGCCCGTAGTTCCTACATTGACTATTCAGGGCGTAGGTGAGAATGGCGAAGTAGCAAACGCCGCAACTTCTTATGATTCTGCATCTATCAAGATTTCAACTGAGAATATCGTTGAATTTGCTTGGATGCTTCAGACAGCAGAGGAGAATGCGCCTGCTTCAGAGTCTATCGTATTCAAGAACGGTACAGTTGTTAAGCCCGAGGGTAGCACTTCTACACTTGAGTTTAATGATTTGACTCGTTTGACTGACTATGTTGTATACATCGCAGCAAAGGTTCCCGCAACAGAGGATGCTACTCGCGCTGACGAGGTTGCAACTGAGTTCTACGGTGAGATTATCAAGGTTAAGTTCTCTACTCCTGACTACTCTGACGAGATTACAGTAGTTAAGGTTAAGCCCGACGGCTTCGACTTGCACGTTAAGTTCCCCGCAAGCGTACGCGAGAAGGGCAGCTCAATCAAGTGGGGTGTTTCTAACATCGCTCAGTACAATACTAACAAGTATCAGGGAATGTCTGATGTGGATATGGTAATGTTGAACGACCAAGTATATCCCGCAGCTCGTTTTGTAAACGATACGACTCTTACAGTTGATGAGGCACACCGTTATGTTGTAGATGCTGATGGCAACCTTATCGTTGACGAGTGGTCGGGCGAGCCTACCTATTACTGGGATTTCGTTGCTCCTGGTGAGCCTTTGGTAGTTATTATGTCAGAGGTTGCTTGGGGTGAGAACGACTGGGGCTGGGGCGAAGGCTGGTATAAATTCCCCTTCGACACTTATGCTTATCAGGAGGCTATGTGGTATGCTGACCCCGAGAATATGCCTAACGAGGATGAGTTCTGGGAAGAGGGTGCTTGGCACAAGAAGGTTGAGGTTACTACACTTGCTCCCGCAGAGTTTGATGGTACAGTCACTATCGAGACAAAGGATTTGGCTCCTAATGGCGGTACAGTTGTACTTACTCCCGATGATAAGACTAACGTATTCTGCGTAGGTATTTTTGATGAGGGTACTTACAACCAATACCTCGACATCTATTTGGGTGGTAACGAGGATTACTTGCAGTGGTTTAGCACATCATTCTATGGTATGTATGCAAACTTCAATACTGTATGGGCTGACTACGACTTCGATGGTACAAATGACGGTCCTCAGGAGGTTAATCTTGCTGACTTGTTCTGGGAGTTTACTCCTGGTGGCACTTACCACGTTGTTTTGACAGCTATGGGTAGCCGCGAGGCAACACAGGAGGAGATTGACAGCTGGGCTGATATGGGTACAGGTTTGATGCCCGACCAGATGTCACAGAACTTCCAGCACATCACATTCACATTGCCCGACTACACAATGGAGGCTCCCGAGATTGAGGTAACTGCATTGGAGCCCACATCACCTTACGAGGTTAGCTTCAATGTTAAGTGTACTAGCTACGCTGACTCACCCGTAGTTGAGGTTGCTTATGCAGCTAACTACTTGCGCGAGTTCAACGAGGAGTTGGAGTACAACACTTACGCTGACCTTTGCGAGAGCAACCGTGGCTATGCAGGATTTACTGAGGAGGAAATCGCACAGATGAACACTGCAGAGGGTTGTGTTATTACATTACCTTCACGCGAGGATGCTACTACACGTTTGGCTGTTATGGGTTGGAACAGCGAGGGCCGTCCCAGCGTATTTGAGGGTGAGAACCCGAAGGCTGTCGCTGAGGCTAAGTCGGCATCGGTACCTGACGCTCCTCGTGTTGAGTCAGACCTCTTTGGTGCTCTTGATGGCGAGTGGACTGCAACTGCAACTGTTAATTATAGAACTTATGGTCAGATTAGCGAGGATGAGTGGGGTTACATCTACAAGGACGCTGTATTGACTACAAAGGTTACTATCGGTGAGGTAACTTATCCCGAGACTTTGACACAGGACATCTACGACCTCTACGAGGAGAATGGTGTTTCTAAGGAGCAGACAGATGCTTACTTCGCTGAGTTCAAGGAGCAGGCTGACCTTTACAACAAGAAGGTACGCGGTCAGAACCGTATCCTTTGTACAGGTTGGAACTTCGATGCTACTAATGGTGATTACTCTCAGTTGCGCACAGCAACTCCTTGGGATTTGTTCACCGACAACAGCGGTTACAACGCTGCAGATGTAAGTTCTATCTTCTACGACTTTGGTGCAAAGTGGTTCTTGCAGGTTAACGAGGCTGGCGATGTATTTGTTCCCGTAAATGCAAACCGTTTGGCTCCGCTTACACGTTGGACATACGGTCAAGACTTGCACTTGGCAGGTTACAATGTTGAGAACTCATATATCTATCCGTTCCCGTTGAACGAGGAGGATATGGATGACGTTACAAAGTGGCCTAACTTGCCCGTTGAGGTTTCAGAGGACAAGCAGACTATCACAGTTAAGTCATTCGACTTCGAAGGCGATACATACTATCCCAACGTATTCTCTAACTCTATGTGGGGTATGGAGGTTTACAACACAGTAATCGTTTCTGAGGTTGTTTTGACAAAGGGCTGGAATGAGGCTGACGAGAACGTTGACGTTGATGCAGTTCGCAAGAACGTTAAGGAGTTGAAGAACGGCACAAAGGTTAAGTCTGTAAGCAATGCTTCTATCGAGGCACAGTCTGCACCTAAGAGCCGCACAGTTTACTTCGAGAAGAAGAAGGCTGCTCACAAGATTGAGGTTAAGGCAATGTCATTCGAGCAGAGCATCGAGAATATGAAGCAGTTTATTGAGAAGAAGAAGGCTGCTCGCAAATAATTCTCAAAAATATTCCGCAATGAGGAGTTCCCCACAAAGGGACTCCTCATTTGTGGTTTTTTTCATTACAAAACACAAAATAAAAATACAATGAAAAAACTTTTGAGTTTGGTATGTTTGCTTATGGGAGTTGTTTCGCTCTCGGCTCAGCAACTGCCCGACGTAAAGATTGAGAATGCACAGGGAAAGATTGTCCCTGTACGTTCTATCGCTAAAGGCAAGCCAATGATTATCTCATATTGGTCAATCACCTGCAAGCCTTGTATTCAGGAGTTGAATGCTATTAACGACGCATTGGAGGAGTGGCGTGAGGAGGCCGACTTCGAAGTTGTAGCCATTTCAACAGACGATGCCCGTATGAAGGCATCAGCCAAGACCATCGCATCATCGCGCGGTTGGGATTTTATCTGCTTGTATGACGATAAACAGACACTCAAGCGCGCAATGAACGTATCACTCACTCCGCAATCGTTTGTCGTAGATGCCAACGGTAAGATTGTTTTCTCGCACTCGGGCTATACCCCCGGTAGCGAGCAGTTGCTCTTTGATAAGATTTTGGAGTTGAAAAAGAAAAAATAACACTAAATGAAACGTATTATTCTTTTGATTGCAGGAATTTGCGCCATCACATCGGCTGCAGCACAGACGCAGGTGGGTGAAGGTCAGGTTTCAGGTAGTTTGGAGTCAAACACCATATACTATATGGATGACTCAAAGATTGGCGAGACCCCCGAGGATAGATTCGGTTCGAACAACTATCTTAAGGTAGATTACTCGAATGGTCGTTTCTCGGCTGGTATTCAGGCGAATGCTTTCTTGCCCGTATTGCAGGGTTACGAGGATTTGGCTACAGGACACAAGTTCTATCTCGCATCGAAATACATACAGTGGCAGGACGATAATTTCGAACTTATGGTCGGCGACATCTTCGACCAGCTGGGTAACGGACTTATCTTCCGCTCATTCGAGGACCGTCAGTTGGGCTTGAACAACTCGCTGGAGGGTATTCGCGGTTTGTACAACTTCAATAATTATGTACAAGTTAAGGGTATGTATGGCCGTCCCCGTCTCTATACTGACTATGCCGACACTTGGGTACGCGCAGCCGACTTGAGCGTATCACTCAGCGATATATTCAGTTGGGATGCAGCGCTGTTCAACGTCGAGGGTAGTTATGTCAACCGTAATCAGAGCCTATCGTTAGACCCGATGATGGATTTTAGCACATCAGGCTTGACTAATCCTAACCTTAATATGTACTCTGGCCGCGTGAACTTCGGCTGGAATGGCTTGTCACTGCGCGGAGAGTATGTCGAGAAGGGCAAGGACCTCGCGGCTGCCTCTACGACAGCCACATCGGGTAACGCCTTGTTGGGAGAGGTTGGATATAGCCACAACACATTCAGCGTGATGGCGACATTCCGTCAGTTGGACAATATGGCTACTCGCCTGTCGCTCTACGATTCAGGCATTGGCAATACACTTAACTACTTGCCAGCATTGACTCGCCAATACACCTATATGCTCGCTAATCTGAACCCCTACCAGGTAAATACCGAGGGTGAGATTGGTGGTCAGGTGGATGCTTGCTACTCTATCCGCAACAAGGATGACCGCTATCGTTATTGGAATATGCACGTTAACTACTCAACATTCTATACGCTTCACGCCAGTCAAACCGAGCGTGGCAAGAATGAACGTTTGTGGCAGGATTTCAATTTCGATGTTGAGCGTCAGTGGAACAAGCAGTTGAAGACTATCTTCCTCTACTCGTTCCAGGAGTGGAATCCCTCACACGGCTACAAGCACCGCACTTATGTATCAAATGTATTTGTGGGCGATGTCACCTATAAGTTCAATCGCAAGAATTCGTTGCGTGTAGAGGCCCAATACCTCTGGTCAGACGAGTATGAGGGCGACTGGGTAGCAGGTTTGGTTGAGTATAGTATGGCCCCCAAGTGGAGTATCTTCTTTAGCGATATGTACAACATCGACCTTACGAAGACCAACTACTACAACGGAGGTTTCTCATATACCCATAACCGCACACGCATACAGTTGAGTTATGGCCGCAACCGCGCAGGTTATGTATGCTCGGGAGGTGTTTGCCGCTTCTCACCTGCATACACAGGATTTAACCTTGTTCTTACATCATCATTCTAACCACATAAGATTACCAGAAGACTATGAAAACATTGAAATTATTTGCAATGCTCTGCACAACACTTCTTTTGTGCAACTCTTGTTTGAAAGGTATCGGCTGGGAGGAAGAGCAGCGTGAGAATAACAAGGAGCCTGAAAAGCCTCAAACTGGCCTTGTACTGACAGCGACCCCCTCGACTATCACAGCAGACGGCGAGGATGTTGCAATTCTGGAGGTAACACTTGACGGAGAGGTTATCGAACAGGGCTTTACACTCTACGATGAAGAGGATAATATCGTAGAGTTGGAGAATATGGAGTTCAGCACAACCGTTGCGGGCGAGTATAAATTCTGGGCAGCTTACAAAGCTTACAACTCAGAGACTATTACTATCACTGCAGAGGAGCCTACAACAGATGGACCTGATAACCCCGATGAGCCAGAAGGACCAAGCGACGAAAACCCTGATAACCTAAACTTCAAGCGTCGTGTACTCTTAACTCAGATTACAGGTACAGGTTGTGGATATTGTCCTGGTATGGTTTCGGCTCTTAAAGAGGTAATGCAAAGCAAGACATTTGCTAACAATACAGTACTTGCAGTTGCTCACCGCTACAATAGTAGCGACCCTGCATATTTGACAAACGCTTTGGATGTTGCCTTGGGTGTAAGCGGAGCCCCGTGGTTAAATGCCGATATGTGTTATACCTATGGACTCTATTCCAATATGGTTGAGTTAATCCACAAAATGGTTGATGCTTCATTTGAGCGTACAACTACGAAGGCTGGTATCTCAGCCGTATCATACATTGAGGATGATAAGGTTATCATCAAGGCTACCGTAAAGGCTGCTGAGGAGTCTATGTTCCGTATTGGTGCGTGGTTGTTAGAAGACGGCATCTATGGACAGCAAACCAACTATGGTTTCGAAGGTGATTTCAATACTCACGACAACTGCATTCGTATAGCAGACAGCAAGGTATCAACTTCTGACTATACTGGTTACGAAATTGGTCCCGTAGGCGAAGATGGCAAGGTACAGCCTATCAAGAAGGGCGAGACTGCCGAGCACACCTTCACTATTGAGTTAAAGGATAAGTGGAAGCGCGAGAATTGCAGCCTTGTGCTCTTTGTTACTGCACCTGAGAAGATTCAGGGTCGCGAATCATACTTCGTAAATAATGTAATCGAGATGCCTCTCGAGGGCGAGGTTGCGTTTGAGTATGAGGATGACACTGAAGACGAGGAGTAACTCTCAACACAACAATTCACGGATTGACTTACGGTCATTCCGTATTAATAGAAAAGGCTCTGCGAAATTCTCGCAGAGCCTTATTTATTATCCAATAGCACAATTCTGCAGTACTAATCAGACCACCTACATAAATATATTAAGATAAGTTTTTCGGCCACGACACCGGATTTTTCATTTTTTATTACTATCTTTAAGGTCGAAAACTGTTGTGACTAACTAAAACTATAAACTAAATAAAACCCCAAAACGATGAGTAACAAAATTTCACGCAGCGATTTCCTGAAGCGTTCAGGATTGGCTGCAGCAGGTGTTATGATGGGTGGATTGGCATCAACGGCGACTGCCGCAAATGCTCCACAACCCCAACAGGAGGACAAAAAGGCTCGATTTGCCAAACTCGGCAAGGTTAACATTGCCTGGATAGGTATGGCCAATCGCGGTCGCGAGGTGATGCGCGAATTTGAGAAGACAGGCTTGGCCAATATCGTTGCAATGTGTGACGTTGACCCCAAATCAAAGGGTAGCCAGGAGTCTATCGCAGCACATCCCGATGCAAAGGTCTATACCGATTTCCGCAAGATGTTCGATGAGATGGGCAACCAATTTGAGGCTGTCGTAGTCGAGACTCCCGACTTCTCGCACTTCCCTTGCGTGATGTTGGCGTTGAATCAGGGCAAGCACGTCTACGTCGAGAAGCCTATGGGCCGCACATTCCACGAGTGCCAGTTGATGATTGATGCTGCAGCACGCAATCCCCAACTCGTTACACAGGGCGGTAATCAGGGCCACTCGGAGGGCAACTACTTCCAGTTCAAAGCGTGGAAAGAGGCTGGTATCATCAAGGACGTTACACACGTTGATGCCCATATGAACAACTCACGTCGTTGGCACGGCTACGATGTAAATATCGACCGCTATCCGCAAGCACAGCCTATCCCCGAGGGTATGGATTGGGATTTGTGGCACACCACACAGCAGTTCCACGAGTTTAACGAGAAGTACCACCCCGGCAACTGGCGCAGTTGGTACGACTTCGGTATGGGCGCATTGGGCGATTGGGGTGCTCACTTGATTGATACAATTCACGAGTTCCTCGATTTGGGTTTGCCCTACGAGGTTGAGCCTCTCAAGTTGGATGGTTGGAATACATATTTCTTCCCTATGGCTTCGACCTTGCAGTTTAAGTTCCCACGTCGTGGTGAGATGCCTGCAATGACTATTAATTGGTGGGACGGTATTGGCAACTACCCCTCTATTCCCGACGGCTATGGCGAATCGAAGATGGGTAGCGACGTGCCGACTATCGGAGGTAAGCCCGCGGCTGCATCGGCCGTGAAACTCAATCCTGGTACTATTATGTACTCTAAGGACCTTATCTTCAAGCGTGGCTCGCACGGTGCTACAACACAGATTATCCCCGCAGCAAAGGCCAAGGAGATGGCCAGCAAGTTGCCAGAAGTGCCGAAGAGTCCGTCGAACCACTACGAGAACTTCCTCTTGGCTTGTATGGGCGAGGAGAAGGCACGTTCTCCGTTTGAGAAGTTCGGCCCGTTGTGTCAGGTATTCTGCTTGGGTGTAATGGCACAGCGCTTGAACAAGAAGATTGTCTTCGACCGCGAGAAGAAGATTATCGTAAACGACCCCTTCGCCAACGCAATGTTGGTAGGCACACCGCCTCGCAAGGGTTGGGAGGAATTCTACAAGATGTAATCCCACTCGAAATGTATATTTACAGCCGCATAGTACACTCTATGCGGCTGTTTTTTTGCAATTATCCGAGTGATTTATATGCAGCATCAGCAAAAAGCCAATAACGCCAAAATAGAGGTCAAAATTTAGACAAAAAAAGAGAAGTCCTCTCGAACTTCTCTCGTGGTACCCAGAGCCGGGGTCGAACCGGCACAGGGGTGAACCTACTGGTGTTTGAGACCAGCGCGTCTACCGATTCCGCCATCTGGGCTCCAATTCCTTAATTGGATGCGCAAAAGTAGATATTTTTTCTGATATCACAAACTTTTTATGGAAAATTTTTATTTTTTTTCGAAAAATTATCGTTTTTGCCCCATTTTTCACCTCTTCAATGCGATTTTCACGCCTACATTTTGGGCTGCGCCTTGCGCCGAAGAGAGGTCTTTGGCATTAAATACATACAACTCATACAGGCCGACATCTGCCGATGAACGTGATTGATTTATATTCGTTAGTGATGGTCCATTATATTCAGCCACGCCCGATAGTGCGCGACCTGCTTGTTGCGTAGATGCGGAATAAACCAAATTAGACAACGATTTTTTATCTTCTTTTCTGATGCTAACGACGTCACCCATAGCCACCACACTAAACAAATGGGCGTATTGTTCGTTGATAGCAACCTCGCAACGACTATTTAGTTTGTCAAGACTTTCTTGTATAGAATACTTGTAATCAAGAGTCTCGGTTACAACGGCCTTGGTGTAACCATACTCTATGATGCTACCTCGTTGCACATTAGGTAACTCAAATTCCAAAAATATAGAGCCATCTACTTGCTTATATCGTTTAACGGTACTTACATCCAACTTATGTTTTACAATGTGTCCATTTTTTAGTGTATAACACTGCGCCCATATTGAGTGTGGCTCACAATTCTCGCGTTCAGTATCTGAAATATTCTTGAGGGGAATCTGGATTTTATTGTTGTCGGCAACATTTTCGGCAAGAATCTTCACCTTGCGAGCAACAATCTCTCGCACAATCATCGGCGTCGTTTGTCCGTCATTAATAAATACCTGTACATCCAATAGCGATGGCATAATTCTAATATACTCGTCAAGTACGACTGCATCAGCATTGGAAGAAAGAGAGTAATCACATTTTCGAAGTTCGGCCTTGCGAATATTACCGAATGTAAATTCATCTTGCGCCTCGGCGGTAAGGGTCGCCGCCACGATAGAAAGCAATAAAAAAAGTCGTTTCATTATATCTTAAGTTTTAATGGTTTCAAACATTTCGGCCCTCGCAGAAGCGGGAAGGCAAATTAATTATGAAAAAGATTTTTATTTGTTAGTGGTTTGTCTAATCTCCTTTATTCCATCATTTGGCAGAACAACTCTTACGCCTGCAGGCTCGGTATTGGCAGGGATGTTTGTCGTACAGAAAGAGTATATGATGCTTGTAAATTTCCTACGATTTCCTACTTCTAATGTGCGAGGCAAACTGTGGCTTGGAGTAGCATAGTTAAAATACATACCTCTTGAGCCACCAAAATTATCAACATACTTAACACGCATATCCTTTATCCTTGATTGCTTAAATGATATATCGCCATACGCTATTGTATTAAGAGCAATATCGTTGCCCGAATAAACTATAGCCTCATATGTTGTGTTGATAATAGGATTTGAGCCATTGATTCTATAATTGGCTGTTTCACCTAATTCGTGGTAAAATACAACATATCGATACTCTATTATATCTCCCACCTTTGCTTCGGGCCATTCAACCTTTGCGACGCCCTGGCGTTTGTCAATGTCATCTATGACCGCCTTGCTATTATCAAACTTCTTTTTAGATATTTTGCCATTCCGCAAAGAGTAGTGATATGCATAAAAATCATATATACTAATCTCCCCAAGATTATTCCTTTCAAATGGTATCTCTAAAGCAAGGTTCGCATCTGTACTTAAAATCTTCACCTTGCGAGATACAATTCTTTGCATACGAGTTCGAGTCACAGGAGATAATGGCTCGGTATAGTAAAATCCATCTTGTATGCACTCATCCAACACTACCACATCTGCTCCTGCCGCGATAGGATAATCAGTCTTTAGCAAGTCAGCCTTTGTTACTTTGCCAAACTTGAAACTCTCCTGCGCCTCGGCGGTAAAGGTTGCCGCCACGATAGCAAGTAATAATAAAATTCGTTTCATCGTATCTTAAGTTTTAATGGTTTCAAACATTTCGGCCCGCGCAGAAGCGGGGAAGTGACTTAATTATGAAAAAGATTTTTATTTATTATCAGTTTTAATCTCCTTTATTCCATCATTTGGCAGAACAACTCTTACGCCTGCAGGCTCGGTATTGGCAGGGATGTTGCTCGCACGGAATGAATATATAACACTTGATTTCTTGTGATGATTACCAAGTATTTCTTGAAAGCGAGGGATACTATTGCTTGGGCTCATATAATTGAAGTACATACCTCCTGTGTCACCAAAATAATCTGGGTACTCGATTCTTGCGTCCTTTACCTTTGTTTGCTTAAAAGGAATATTGCCATACGCAAATGTATTAATAGCAATATCGTATCCTTTATAAACAATAGCCTCATACGTTGAGTTAAGAATAGGATTAGGACCACTGATTCTATAATCGGTACTTTGGCCTAATTGGTGGTAAAATACAACATACCTAAACTCTATTATATCGCCGACCTTAATATCGGGCCATTCTAACTTTGCGACGCCCTGTTTCTTATCAATATCCTCTATAACAACATTACTATTGTCGAATTTATGTTTAATTATTTTACCATTCTGCAATGAGTAATGATAGGCATAAAAATCAAATATTCTAATCTCTCCAAGATTATTCCTTTCAAATGGAATTTCTAAAATAAAGTTTATATCCGAACTTAGAATTTTCACCTTGCGAGATATAATTCTTTGCATTCTAGTATTAGCGATACTCCCTAATTCAGAATAGAAAAAACCGTCTTGTATGCATTCGTCAAGTACGACTACATCCGCATTGGCGGCTATGGGGTAATCTGTCTTTAGCAAATCGGCTTTTGTGACTTTGCCAAACTTAAAACTCTCTTGCGCCTCGGCGGTAAGGGTCGCCGCCACAATGGCAAGTAATAATAAAATTCGTTTCATTATATCTTAAGTTTTAATGGTTTCAAACATTTCGGCCCGCGCAGAAGCGGGGAAGTGACTTAATTATGAAAAAGATTTTTATTTACTTAACTGCAGCGTCAGTAAACAATACTCTCACACCTACGTTTTCAGAAGATTGTATGGCGGGGAGATTCTCTGCCGTAAATACATATGTTACCAATGGCGGTCCGTAAACTTCTGTGGGAACACCACCGAGGTTATACAGAACTTGTCCCTCTCCCAGTTGCCCCATATTAGCATAGAGAATGGAAGGTGTTGGTTTCCAATCGTAAGTACGAGTCTTTTTAATATCTATTTTAGCATTGTTTAACACTACGCTATGAAATAGATAATAATATGACTCGTCCACCGTCACATAGCATTTGCTATGCAATTTAGGAATATTTGACTGCATCGGACGGTCGTAATATAGATTCTCTTGTGTCAAATATTTTGTGTAACAATACTCTATAATAGAACCCTTTTTTACGTCTGGTATCTCAAACGACAAGCGAGTATTTCCGTCTACCATTTTCTCGATTTTGATATCCTTCGCCTTGACTTTGCTCTTTACGACGTGGCAACCCTCAAGCGTATAAGAATATGCCTCAATAGTGTGTCGCGCGCAAATATCATCTATATTATCAAGTTTACCATCAATATCTAATGATATATTTGCTTTTGCGACACCTTCGTCGGACAAAATCTTAATCTTCTGCCATACCGTTTCAGTGATAGCCAATGGGGTAACCTTTCCCTCTTCGAGGAAAGCCTTAATATCAATAAGACTTGGCGTGAGGCGTATATGCTCATCCAAAACTACAACATCGGCTTTAGGCGCAATACTATATGAGGTTTTTCGCAAATCAGAGCGTTTTATCCGTCCAGCATCATAATATGGGAACTCATAATCTACTATTTGTGCCTCGGCGGTAATGGCCGCCGTAGCGAGTATGAGAAATAATAAAATCTTTTTCATAGCATCTTGGTTTTAGGTTAATTTTCTGTTTTGGGCAAAGCATATTTTGCTCCATTACAA
>JAZOVT010000040.1:0-2660 GCA_045658845.1 Alistipes sp. | reverse complement strand
GTTGCTCGTACTGCCCGTGGTGGCTATTTCGCTTTCGGCATTTGCCACTACCGTTTATGTTCCTCGCAATGTGCAGGACAAAGTTACAGAAAATTCTGTAAATGAACAAATTTCTCAGACTGAGAGTAATGCTTCCGCAATGCAGGAATCTCAGCAGGATGACAGACCCTTTATCAAAGTCGAGAAGATGCCGACTTTTGACGGCGGAAAGAGTTTGGTAGGATTCCAAAATTGGATACATAATAATATTCGTTATCCAAAGGAGGCTCTTGCGAAGGGCGTTGGTGGTCGAGTAATCTTCCAATTTGTTGTTGAGCGAGATGGTACTCCTTCATCATTCAATGTATTGAAGTCGCCCGATAAATCGCTCGCAGACGAGGTTGAGCGTGTATTCAAAACTTCACCCAACTGGGAGGCTGGAGAGCAAGGTGGCAAGAAGGTGCGAGTTCTGTACACCGTTCCCGTTGTGTTTACAACACCAAGTGCAGAAACGCAGGAGTTTGAGCAGCAGAAGCAGAACTTTGAGGCACAAAAGCAGAACTTTGAGCAGCAGAAGCAGAACTTTGAGGCACAAAAGCAGAACTTTGAGCAGCAGAAAGACCTTGCCTATATCAAGGTCGAGAAGATGCCGACATTCCAGGGTGGCGATTTGAATGCGTTTCGTAATTGGGTGCAGGGCCAGATTCAGTACCCCAAAGAGGCTATGGAGAAGAATATCTCGGGCCGAGTGATTTTCTCATTCGTGGTTGAGAAGGATGGCTCTACATCGGACTTTACAGTTTTGCAGGCTCCTGACAAGTTGCTTGCAGACGAGGTTGAGCGCATCTTCAAGACCTGCCCCAAGTGGGAGCCGGGCACACAGCGTGGCGAGAAAGTGAGAGTAAAGTACACCGTTCCTATCGTATTTGCCGTAGAGAAGTAAATAAACCAACCATAGGCTATTTGGTGAGGCGGAGACCTAATCGTTCGGGGTTTCCGCCTCTTGTTTATTTTTCGGCCTGCGCGTAGATGGTTTGCAGACGGTGCGACATAAAGTATTGGAACACACCGCGCAGGAACATATATGAGGTAAATGCCAACCACAGCGCATTGTTGCCAATCACGGGCTCTAACGAGTAGAAGAGCAGGAAATATGCCGCCGTAGCCAACAACATCGAGTTACGCATAATGCGCGACTGCGTAGCACCCACCATAATACCGTCCATCATAAAGGGCAGTGAGGCGGCCAGCGGGATAATGATAATCCAGCCGATATATTGTCCTGCGTAGTCGATAATCTGCGTAGCGTCGGCACCATCCTCCACGAACAATCCCAACAACTCACGCCACCAACCGATATATACTCCCACATATACCACACCTACGACCATACACCATACCATACACTTCTTGACGCACAAGCGCAGCGAGCGACCGTCCCTCGCACCGATAAATCGGCCCGTGAGAGCCTCGGCAGCATAGGCGAAACCATCGTTCATATATGAGAAGAGGGTGAAAAGTTCCAGCAGAATGGTGTTCACGGCAAGTATTGTCGGGTCGTCCATACGCGCCGAGGCAGCCGTAAAGAATGTGTAGGCGGCCACGATGCAGAGCGTGCGGACGATGATGTCGCGGTTGATAACGAAGAACTCGCGCATAGCCTGCATATCCACCACCTCGCGCCACGAAATACGCACCAAGCGTTTGCCGTAGTGCCACCACGTAATTGCGGCCGTAATCACCACACCCGTCCACTGCGCCACAACCGAGGCATAGGCAATACCAACAATACCCATCCCTAACGGAAAGGCAAACCAGAGGCTGCAGGCGATGTGGATAATATTTACGAAGATGGCTACCACCATAGGGATAACGGCATTCTGCATACCCGTAAGCCAGCCATTAAGTCCAAAGAGCAACACGCCCGCAGGTACGGCCCAGATACGGGCGAAGAAGTAGTCGGCAACCATCTCGCCACCGTTCATCATCTTCAGCGCCGCAAGACCAAGCGGACGCTGAAAAATCAGCATTATGACACCCAAAACAATCGCCACCAGCACGGCACGCGCCAACATTAGGGTAGTGGTGCGGTTGTCGCCTGCGCCAAAGGCCTGCGCCGTGATGCCGCTCGTACCCATACGGATAAAGGAGCAGTTCCAATATATAAAGTTAAAAATCGAAACTCCGATGGCCAGCGCACCGATTGTTGTAACCGAGTCACCCAGGTGGCCTGCAATCATTGTGCTGACAATACCCATTATGGGTACGGTGATGTTCGATATTATGTTTGGTAGCGCAATGCGCAAAATTTCTCTATTCATATTTGGTCAGGGTGTTAAATTTACTCCGTGTAACAAACGCAAAGATAGGAAATTTGTTGTTTTTTTCGGTTGCAAGTGTGGCGGATAATGTTTTTTATGCGGAAATGGAGCATAAGTTGCTCATATAATGAAAATTTCAATTAACTTTGCACCCGCAAATTTTTATAATACTATGAAGAATACAAAACAAGACTCGATGTCGGCCGTATCACGTTTCGGTCGTGACAAGCGTAACCGTGTGACAAATGCCGAGCATATCGAGCGTAGTCCCCGTCCTCGGCGTGATGCCGACAACGAGGGGCGTTCGACCTTTGGTCGTAAGGATGCAGGCCATCGTGCCTCTTATAACCCCAATTTTTC
>JAZOVT010000039.1:0-11087 GCA_045658845.1 Alistipes sp. | reverse complement strand
CCAACTTTCAAACAAAGAGAAACAAACAGCCATAAAAGTGGGAAAAATGTTGATACTTTTGTGCTATTATTATTTCTTTTTCTAATAAAAATAATGTATTTTTGCACGTATGAACTACACATATGTACATAACTCATTCAGCAAGCCGTCTTTACGCATTTTTGCCTCGTCAACTCACGACGCAAAACACGCCAATGGCATTGCTATGTCGATGTGCAGCCTGATGCAAAATTACACAAGACACGCATCAAGCACCAATTACCCAGCAATGGGTCACCACGTTTTTGAAAACAAACAAATAATTAAATAACAAAACGGAGCCGTTGTAGTTTTACTACATCGGCTGCATTTTAACATTACAATTAACAATATGAAAGTTGCAGTTATTATGGGTTCGACAAGCGATTGGGGCGTTATGTCAGCCGCTTGTGAGACATTGGAGGAATTGGGAATCGAATATGAGAAGCGTGTTATCAGCGCTCACCGCACACCTCATTTGATGGTTGAATACGCCACAACAGCCAAGGAGCGTGGTATTGGTGCCATTATCGCTGGTGCAGGTGGTGCGGCTCACGTTGCAGGTGTAACAGCCGCTTTGACAACAGTTCCTGTAATTGGTGTACCCATCAAGACTTCGGCTCTGGGCGGATTGGATTCATTGCTTTCAATCGTACAGATGCCTGGTGGTATTCCCGTATCAACTACCGCCATCAACGGTGCAAAGAATGCCGCTTTGATTGCTGCTTCAATCTTCGCCTTAACCGACAAGGAGTTGGAGGCTCGTTTGGAGGCTTTCCGCAAGGCACAAACCGAGAAGGTATTGGAGGCAGAGTTGTAATAATAGGCAAAGTTGTTTTGCCGCTTTTTCATCGCAAAAGAACAAAGTAAACAGATATGAAAAATTACCGCATTTTTGTAGAGAAATATCCGCGTTTTCAGGTCGAGGCCGAGACTCTGCGCAAGGAATTGAACAACAACTTGGGACTCAAGTTGGCTTCATTGCGACTACTGAACGTCTATGACTTGTTTGGTTTCTCGGAGGAGTTATTGGAGAAGAGTCGCTACGCTGTATTTGGTGAGATTGTTACCGACTGTGTAAGCGACGAGTGTGACCTTACGGGTTGCAAATATTTGGCCGTAGAGTATCTGCCTGGTCAGTTCGACCAGCGTGCAAGTTCGGCTGTGGATTGTGTACGTTTGATTGAGCCTACGGCTAACGTACGTATCAAGAGTTCAAAGTTGCTTATTTTCGACGATGCCATCACTGAGGAGGAGTTGGCTCGCGTTGAGCGTTATTACATCAACGCAGTTGAGTCTCGCCGCAAGGATTTGAGCGTACTTACAGATATGGAGAACGCCGAGGTTAAGCCCGTAGCCATCTTGCACGGTTTGACAGCCTTGAAGGACGAGGAGTTGGCCGATTACTGCAAGCAGTATGGTTTGGCTATGAATGCCGACGACCTGCGCGAGGTAGTAAATTACTACAAGATTGAGGGCCGCGACCCGTCAGAGACTGAGTTGCGCATATTGGATACATATTGGAGCGACCACTGCCGCCACACCACATTCACTACCGAGATTGAGGAGATTACAATCGACGACTCGTTCCTCTCGGCAGAGTTGGAGGATTCACTCGAGACACTCAAGCAGATTCGCCAGGAGTTGGGCCGCGAGCAGAAGAGCCTTTGCTTGATGGAGTTGGCTACAATCGGTGCTCGTTACTTGAAGAAGACAGGCGTTTTGGATAACTTGGAGCAGAGCGAGGAGAACAATGCTTGCAGTATCTACGTCAATGTTGACGTTGATGGCAAGATGGAGAAGTGGCTCTTGCAGTTCAAGAACGAGACACATAACCACCCGACAGAGATTGAGCCTTTCGGTGGTGCTTCAACTTGTCTTGGCGGTGCTATCCGTGACCCGTTGTCAGGTCGTAGTTATGTATATCAGGCTATGCGCGTAACAGGTGCCGGCGACATTTATAAGAGCGTAGCCGAGACTATGGAGGGTAAGTTGCCCCAACGTATCATCTCGACAAAGGCTGCCGCTGGTTACTCAAGTTATGGTAACCAGATTGGTCTTGCTACTACACACGTTCGTGAGATTTATCACCCCGACTATGTTGCCAAGCGTTTGGAGGTTGGTGCCGTAGTAGGTGCAGTTCGTGCCGAGGATGTTCGTCGTGAATCACCCGCTGCGGGCGACATCATCCTTATGTTGGGTGGTCGTACAGGCCGTGACGGTATCGGTGGAGCAACAGGCTCATCAAAGGAGCATAATGTAAAATCTATTGAGGAGTGCTCATCAGAGGTACAGAAGGGTAATGCCCCCGAGGAGCGTAAGTTGGAGCGTCTGTTCCGTCGCCCCGAGGTTACACGCCTTATCAAAAAGTCAAACGACTTTGGTGCAGGTGGTGTGAGTGTTGCCATCGGTGAGTTGGCTCCAGGTTTGGATATCTATCTTGACCGCGTTCCTACAAAGTATAGTGGTCTTAACTCTACAGAACTTGCCATCAGCGAGTCGCAGGAGCGTATGGCCGTTGTTATCGAGCGTAAGGATATGGATGCCTTCATCGAGTATTGCCACTCGGAGAGCATCGAGGTTACTCACGTTGCCGATGTTACCGACACCAACCGTTTGAAGATGTTCTACAATGGCGAGATGTTGGTTAATCTTTCTCGCGAGTTCATCGACTCGGCAGGTGCAAAGCACTACACCAAGATTCACATCGCCGCTGTCGAAGATAAGAATCCTTTCGAGCGTAAGATTGAGGGTGCAACATTGGCCGAGAAGGTTAAGGCTAACCTCGAAGATGACAACGTTGTTTCACAGCGTGGTATGATTGAGATGTTCGACTCTACAATCGGTGCATCAACAGTATTGATGCCGTTTGGCGGTAAGACACAGAACACCGAGACACAGGTATCGGTTCAGAAGTTGCCCGTTGGCAAAGCAACAACCAACACAGCCAGCATTATGGCATTTGGTTACAACCCCTTCATCGCATCGTGGAGCCCATATCACGGCTCTGCATACGCAGTCATCGAGGCTGCTGCAAAGGTTGTAGCAGCAGGTGCTCGTTACGACAAGATGCGCTACTCATATCAGGAGTACTTCGAGCGTATGAACAGCGAGGAGTCGTGGGGTAAGCCGTTGTCGGCTTTGCTCGGCGCATTGAAGATGCAGGTAGAGTTGGGCTTGCCTTCAATCGGAGGTAAGGACTCTATGAGCGGTACATTCCAGAACATCAACGTACCACCTATGCTTATGGCATTTGGTATCACTACAGTTGATGCCCGCACAGTTATCAGCCCCGAGTTCAAGAAGGCTGGCAACAAACTCTATTTTATCAAGCATACGCCTTTGAATAACTATATGCCCGACACCGAGGCTTTGAAGGAGACCTTCTCATTCGTAAGTTCAGCCATCGAGCAGGGCAAGATTATTTCAGCCTATGCAGTAGGCTTTGGTGGCGTAGCAGAGGCCATTGCCAAAATGTCATTCGGTAACAAGGTCGGTGCCGAGGTTACTATGGACGAGCAGGCATTGTTTGACTACGCTTACGGTTCATTCGTTGTCGAGGCTACCGAGGATTTAGACTTTGCTGCTGCAGAGGTTATCGGTCAGACAATCGACAAGGCCGAGGTTGTATTCAACGGCACTGCGTTCTGCATCGACGAATTGCAGAAAATCAACTCACAGAAGTTCTGCAAGGTATATCCCGACCGTGGTATCGAGGGTGGTGCTACACGCAAGAGCGAGCCCGCAAAGAAGGAGATTAAATATACAGGCACTCCCATCGAGCAGCCTATCGCATACCTGCCCGTATTCGCTGGTACAAACTGCGACTATGATACAGGCAAGGCATTCGAGCGTGCAGGTGCAAAGGTTACAACAAGCGTATTCTGCGACTTGACGGCTGACGACATCTTCAAGTCTATCGAGACTATGAAGCAGAAGATTGACGAGTGTAACATCTTTGTTTTGAGTGGTGGTTTCTCGGCTGGTGATGAGCCCGACGGAAGTGGTAAGTTTATCGCAAATGTCTTGAACAACAAGATTATCACCGATGCTATCCACGCTCTTCTCGATAGAGGTGGTTTGATTTTGGGTATCTGCAACGGTTTCCAGGCTTTGGTTAAGTCAGGATTGTTGCCTTATGGTCGCTTGGGACAGGTTGTGAAGGAGTCACCCACATTGTTCCGCAACGATATCAACCGTCACATCTCGCAGATTGTATCGACTCGCGTTGCTACGACTAACTCACCTTGGTTGTCATCGTTTGAGTTGGGTGAGTTGCACTCTATCGCCGTAAGTCACGGTGAGGGTAAGTTCGTCGTTAGTGACGAGATGGCTGAGGAGTTGTTTGCAAATGGTCAGGTTGCATTCCAGTATGTTGACCCCGCAGGCGAGGCAACACTCTGCGCACCTTATAACCCCAACGGCTCAAGTTTCGGTATCGAGGGTATCATTAGCGCCAACGGTCAAATCTTGGGTAAGATGGGCCATACAGAGCGTTACGAGGAGAATCTCTTTAAGAATATCCACGGCAACAAGGCACAGGGTATCTTTGCTAATGCTGTAAACTACTTTAGAGGCAAATAGACTAATTCAACACTCGAATGACTATTAAACACTTTATACGCACATTGACTACCGCGGCCTTGATGGTCGCAGTAGTCGCTCTGTGCGGATGCACACGCGACAAGTCGTTACGCGTGCTATATTGGAATTTCCAAAACGGGATGTGGGCCGACGAGCCTAATAACTACGACAACTTCGTGGAGTGGGTAAAAAAGTACGACCCCGACATCTGCATTTGGTGCGAGGCACAAACTATCTATGAGACGGGCACAAACAAGGCCTGCCCTAAAGAGTCTCGTTACTTGGTTGATAATTGGGGTGAACTTGCCGCACGTTTTGGACATCAATATTGGGAGAAGGGTGGTCATCGAGACAACTATCCTCAAGTTATCACATCAAAACTTCCAATCGAAGTTGTTGAGCAGATTGTAGGCGAGGAGCCCGATAGTGTCGTAACGCACGGAGCAGGTCATTTTTGCGTAGAGTTTAACGGCAAGAAGGTAAACATCGTCACTCTGCACACTTGGCCACAGCAATATGCTTTTCGAGCCAAAGACATCGAGGCAAGCAAAGCAGAAAAAGGAGGTGATTATTATCGCCGTAAAGAGATGGAATACATCTGCAAGCACACCATCAACGAGCAGGAGAATGCCGAGGATGAGATGTGGTTAATGGCTGGTGATTTCAACTCTCGCACTCGCAAGGATAATCACTTCTACAAATACGACGAAAACTCCACTGCATTTTTGGTCCACGACTATATTTTGCAAAACACTCCTTATATAGATATAATAGGAGAGCGTTATAGCGGAGAGTTCCATACAACGGTGCAAGGCAATGCGCGTATCGATTTCGTGTATTGCACACAACCGCTATATGAGCGTATCATCGATGCCTATGTCATCCGCGATGATTATACATCAATCAATGCAAAGCGTGATGAAGCAACAAACTTCTATTTCCCGTCAGACCATCTGCCCATATTGGTTGATTTCGAAATAAAATAGCAAGGATAGAAAAATCGTTAAGAATAAAACAATAAACAAATAAAGTATATGGCAAAAAGTTATGAAAATGCCGGTGTAAACCTTGAGGCCGGCTACGAGGTGGTTCGCAGAATCAAATCACACGTTAAATCTACTGCACGCACAGGCGTGATGGGTAATATTGGTGCCTTCGGCGGTATGTTCGACTTGGCATCACTCAACATCAAGGAGCCTATCTTGGTTAGTGGTACCGATGGCGTAGGTACAAAACTCAAACTCGCATTCGAGATGGACAAGCACGACACAATCGGTATCGATGCTGTTGCAATGTGTGTAAATGATGTTTTGGCACAGGGTGCCGAGCCTTTGTTCTTCTTGGATTATGTAGCCGTTGGTCACAACGAGCCCGCCAAGATTGAGTCTATCGTAGCAAGTGTAGCAGAGGGTTGCCGTCAAGCAGGTTGTGCTCTTATCGGTGGTGAGACAGCCGAGATGCCTGGAATGTACGGAGGTGGCGAGTACGATATCGCAGGTTTTACTTGTGGTGTTGTTGAGCGCGAGAAGTTAATCGACGGCTCAAAGGTAAAGGTTGGCGATGTTTTGATTGGTATCGCATCAAGCGGTGTTCACTCAAACGGTTTCAGCCTTGTGCGTAAGATTGTAAGCGACAATAACTTCGACTTGCACCAGCCTCACGCCGACTTGGGCGAGAAGCCATTGGGCGAGGTATTGCTTACACCGACCCGCATCTACGTTAAGCAGGTATTGGAGGTTATCCGTCAGTGCAACGTTCACGGTATCAGCCACATCACAGGTGGTGGTTTCGACGAGAACATCCCCCGCATCTTGCAGGATGGCCAGGGTGTTGAAGTTCAAGAGGGTAGTTGGGAGATTCTTCCCGTATTCCGTTTCTTGGAGAAGTGGGGTGGCGTAGCACACCGCGAGATGTTCAACATCTTCAATATGGGTGTAGGTATGGTTATCGCACTCGACGAGTCAGAGGCAGAGAAGGCTATCGAGATTCTTACTGCCGCAGGCGAGAAGGCATCGGTTATCGGTCGTATCGTAGATGGCGAGGGCGTTACCATTAAATAATGGCTACGCAATCCAAACATAAGATTGCTGTCTTTGCCAGCGGTTACGGCTCAAACTTCGAGGTTATCACACGAGCAGCACAATCGGGAGAGATTTCTGCCGATGTAGTGTTGATGGTATGTGATAAACCATCGGCGAGAGTCTGCTCATTGGCCGATACTATGGGCGTCGATAAATTTGTCTTCTCGGCAAAGGAGTATCCCTCGAAGGCTGACTACGAGCGAGAAATAGTGAGCCAATGCCGCGAGCGTGGGGTAGAGTTAATTTGCCTTGCAGGCTATATGCGCCTTGTAGGCGAGGAGTTACTCAATGCTTACAAAGGACGTATTATCAACATCCACCCTTCGTTACTACCCGCATTCCCAGGCGTCAATCCTCTTGAAAGGGCTCTGGAGTACGGAGTAAAGGTCTATGGAGCAACTATTCACTATGTCGACGAGACACTCGACGGCGGTAAGATTATCGCTCAACGTGCCATCGAATACGAAGGTAACGACATTGAAGAATTGACCGAATTAATCCACGAGGCAGAGTACAAGTTATATATTAACACGTTACAAAAATTATTAAAATAACAGAAAAATGAGAGCATTAATCAGTGTAAGCGACAAGAACGGCGTTGTAGAATTTGCTCAACAGTTGCGTTCATTGGGCTGGGAGATTATCGCTACAGGAGGTACTATGAAACTCCTTCGCGATAGCGGTTTAGAGGTTATCAACATCAGCGACGTTACAGGTTTCCCCGAAATCTGCGACGGTCGTGTTAAGACTTTGCACCCCAAAGTTCACGGAGGTTTGTTGGCACGTCGTGACGATGAGAGCCACCTCGCGGCTTTGAAGGAGAATCAGATTGAGTTTATCGATATGGTTTGCGTAAACCTCTATCCTTTCCGTCAGACTATTGCAAAGCCCGATGTAACTATGGAGGACGCTATCGAGAACATCGACATCGGTGGTCCCTCAATGTTGCGTTCTGCTGCCAAGAACTATAAGGACGTAACCGTAGTTTGCGACCCTGCAGACTATGCACAGATTATCGACGAGATTAAGGCTACTGGCAACACAACCGTTGAGACTCGTTTGCAACTCTCTGCAAAGGCATATACTCACACTGCAGAGTACGATTCTATGATTGCTACATATATGCGTAAGGCTGCTGGCCTGAATGAGAAACTCTTCTTGGAGTTCGATTTGGTTCAGGGCTTACGTTATGGTGAGAACCCCCACCAGCAGGCTAAGTTCTACGGCAGCGCCGATGCTGGCTCATTCTCTTTGGCTAATGCAAAGCAATTGAACGGCAAGGAACTCTCATACAACAATATCCAGGATGCTAACGCAGCGCTCTCTATCGTTCGCGAGTTTGACGAGCCATTCTGCGTAGGTCTTAAGCATATGAATCCTTGTGGTGCTGCTATCGGTAAGGATGTAGTTGATGCGTGGACCAAGGCTTACGAGGCCGACAAGGTTAGTATCTTCGGTGGTATCGTAGCCGTTAACCGTGAGGTAAATCGTGAGGCTGCAGAACTTATGAAGCCCATTTTCTTGGAGATTATTATGGCTCCATCGTTCTCTGACGATGCTTTGGAGGTACTCTCTACAAAGAAGAACTTGCGTCTTTTGCAGGTAGATATGAGCAAGGACGACAGCGTCGTTAACCAGTATGTAAGCGTAAACGGCGGCTTGCTCGTTCAGGATTTGGACAAGACTACCGCTACAGTTACTGCCGATATGTGCGTTACAGAGGTTAAGCCCACAGAGGAGCAGGTTACAGACCTTAACTTCGGTTGGCGAGTTGTTAAGCACGTTAAGTCTAACGCTATCGTTGTTGTTAAGGATGGCCATACTGTAGGTGTTGGTGCTGGTCAGATGAACCGTGTAGGTTCTGCCGAGATTGCACTCAAGCAGGCACAGGCTGCAGGCTTTACCGAGGGCTTGGTTTTGGCATCTGACGGTTTCTTCCCCTTCGATGATACAGTTACATTGGCTTCACAGTATGGTGTAACGGCTATCGTTCAGCCGGGTGGTAGCGTACGCGACGAGGATTCTGTTAAGAAGGCTAACGAGTGCGGCATCACTATGGTTTGCACAGGTATGCGTCACTTCAAGCATTAATAGTATAGGCCTATGAAAGTTCTTGTAGTAGGTTCGGGCGGTCGTTGCCACGCTATTGTCGAGGCGTTGAGCAAGTCGCCCCAAGTAGATAAGATTTTTTGCGCTCCGGGCAATGCGGGTATTGCCGCATTGGCCGAGTGCGTAGCCATCAAGGAAACACAGGTCGATGCTCTCTGCGATTTTGCAAAGAGTAACGATATCGAACTTACGGTTGTAGGTCCCGAGGTTGCTTTGGAGGCTGGTATCGCCGATACATTCAAGCAGAACGGTCTTCGCATCTTTGGCCCCACGAAGGTTGCGGCTCAAATCGAGACCAGCAAGCAATTCGCCAAAGATTTGATGAAAAAGTACGACGTTCCGACTGCGGCATACGAGACATTCGAGGATTTCGATGCAGCATTGGCATACGTTAAGAATGGCTCATTGCCCACAGTTCTCAAGTACGATGGTTTGGCTGCGGGTAAGGGTGTTGTAATTGCCGAGACTATGGAGCAGGCCGAGGAGGCTTTGCGTGATATGTTGCTCGACTCGAAGTTCGGTAAGGGTAAGGTCGTAATCGAGGAGTATCTCGAGGGCCCAGAGTTCTCGTTGCTCTGCTTCGTTAATGGCCACGATGTATATCCTATGCCCGTATCGCAGGACCACAAGCGTGCCTACGATGGCGACAAAGGCCCCAACACAGGCGGTATGGGAGCATATACAGAATTGCCTTTTATCACCGATGAGGATTTGGATTACGCTATGCAGAATATTATGCGTCGCACCGCTTCGGCTATGGTCGCGGAGGGTTGTACGTTCTGCGGTGTATTGTATGGCGGTTTGATGAAGACCAAGCAGGGTATTAAGGTAATTGAGTTTAACGCTCGTTTTGGCGACCCCGAGACAGAGGTTATCTTGCCCCGCATCAAGAGCGACATCTGCCAGGTATTCTGCGATGTAGCCGACGGCAAGCAGCCCACAATCGAGTGGAACGACTTCGCTACGCTGGGCATCGTTTTGGCATCGAAGGGTTACCCCGGCTCATACGAGAAGGGATTTGTTATCGAGGGTACAGAGAATGTCGATGGCTCAATCTATCATATGGGTACAGCCTTGAAGGATGGCAAGTATGTCACATCGGGCGGTCGTGTGATGATTGTCGTATGCCAAGCACCCACATTGCGTGAGGCACAGCAGAAAGCCGCCGCAGAGGTGGCAAAAATCAAGTGCGAGAACTTGTTCCACCGTACCGACATCGGCGACAAAGCATTCAAATATTAACTTAAAACTTATCGAATTATGATTATAAGCGGTAAAGAGTTAGCACTCTCTCTGAAGCAGGAGATGGCGGCTGATGTTGCCACTTTCACAGAGAAGTACGGCCGCGTACCTCATTTGGTTGTAATCCTTGTAGGCGAGGACCCCGGTAGCGTATCATACGTTACAGGTAAGGCGAAAGCATCCGAGGAGGTTGGCCTAAAGAACACAACAATCCGCAAGCCCGACACCATTTCGGAGGCAGAGTTGTTAGGCATTATCGACGAACTTAACGCCGACGATAGCGTTGACGGTATCTTGGTACAGTTGCCATTGCCCAAGCACATCGACTCTGATAAGGTTATCGCGGCTATCAGCGCTGAGAAGGACGTTGACGGTTTCCACCCGATGAACGTAGCCAACTTGTGGCTCAAGCAGCCCTGTACACTTCCTTGCACACCCAAGGGTATTATCAAGTTGCTGAAGCGTGCAAACGTAGAGATTGCAGGCAAGGAGGTTGTCGTTATTGGCCGCAGTAACATCGTAGGTCTTCCCGTATCGAAGTTGCTTTTGAACGAGAATGCAACAGTCACAATCGCCCACAGCCGCACCAAGGATTTGGCCGAGGTTACACGTCGTGCCGACATTTTGGTTGTAGCCATCGGTCGTGCAAAGTTTGTAACTGCTGATATGGTTAAGGAGGGTGCAGTTGTGATTGACGTAGGTGTTAATCGTGACCCCGAGACCAACAAGTTGTGTGGTGACGTAGATTTCGCAGCCATCGAGCCTAAGGCTTCGGCTATCACTCCCGTTCCTGGCGGTGTAGGCCCTATGACTATCACTTGTTTGATGGAGAATACCATTGAGTGCTTCTTGCGCAAGATGCAGAAGTAGGAGAGGGGAAATTCAAAATTCAAAATTCAAAATTCAAAATTAGAATTAAAACATAAAAATTTCAACAACCTGTCTAACTGATGATTAGACAGGTTGTTTTATAATATCACGAAAAAATCACCCTGTTTGTAATTTTTCCATTGCTTTTTGCGACTAATAAGGCAAACAAAACATTAATCAAAT
>JAZOVT010000038.1:0-12717 GCA_045658845.1 Alistipes sp. | reverse complement strand
AGCCACTGCTCGGAGGTCTGACCGCCCTGATTAACCCCCTTATAACGCCAATGCGCGGCGATACCTCGCTCGGCAACGGCATCCATGCGCTCGGTACGGATTTGAATCTCGACCCAGCGGCCGCCACCCGCCGAAACGGTGGTGTGGAGCGATTCATAGCCATTCGACTTGTGGATGGTCACCCAATCGCGCATACGCTTGGGGTTGGGGGTGTAGCAGTCGCTCACTACGGAGTATATCGTCCAGCAGAGTTGCTTCTCCATCTCCTTTTCGCAGTCGATTATTATGCGCAGGGCGAAGATGTCGTAAACACCCTCGAAGCCTACGTTCTGCTTGCGCATCTTGTTCCATATCGAATAGACCGACTTGGTGCGGCTCTTGATGTGATACTTCAGGTTGGGGATTGTCTTCAGACGCTCCTCGATGGGTACGAGGAAACGGGCGATGAAGGTCTGTCGCTCGCTTTCGGTCTCCTCCAGACGGCGGCAGATATATTCGTAGTCCTTGTTCTCGAGCCACTTCAGAGCCAAGTCCTCCAACTCGCTCTTTAGGGCGTAGAGGCCCAATTTGTGGGCAATCTGTGCATAGAGGTTGAGGCTCTCCCAACTCTTCTTGCGTCGTTTCTCGGGCGGAAAGATGTTGAGGTTACGCATCACCTCCAAACGGTCAGCCAACTTTATAAGTATCACGCGCGGGTCCTCCGAGTAACTTACAATCATATCGCGGAAGTCGTCGGCCTGCTCCTTCGAGACCTTGAGTTTGATGTTCGAAATCTTGCACAAACCCACGATGATACCCAATACGGGCTCGCCAAAGTGCCACCTCACCTGCTGGGTTAGTTCATCGACCGTTTCGGGTTGCTCCTTGACGGCTATACGCATCACATCGTGCAGAATCGCAGCAACGGTTGAGTTACGACCCAAGCCTATCTCACGGGCTACAATCTCGGCTACGGCCACATCGTGGTCCAGCAGCGGACGGCCGTCGTAGCGTGCATACTGCTCCATCTTCTCGGCTGCAAATACCAAAGCCTTATCGACGGCTTGCTGTGTAGCCTCCGAGAAGGTGCGGGCAACAAAGTCGCGGAACGAAGTATATCTTGTTAAAGCATCCATAATTTTAATTCAAAATTCAAATTTCGGGTTATGGTTTTCTGACGATGTACAGGAGTTCATCGGTGAGGGCATACAACTCCTTCTCCTTGGCGGGGATAAAGTTGGCGTAGTCGCACTCATAAACCTCGAATCCAGCCTCCTCCAATCGCTTGGCATAGTCGCGGCCATAGATGCGGCGGTGGTCATATTGTCCGAAGATGCGTGTGCGCTCGGCCTCGTCGGTTATTGTGTCATCCTCAAACGTCTCTTCGCGTTGCATATCAATAGGTGAGAGGATTACTCCCCAACCGCCCTTGCGCAGAATACGCTTTATCTCGCGCATCGCCTGCCTGTCATCCTCGACGTGCTCCATAATGTGGTTGCAGATGACGGTATCAAACGACTCATCCTCCAACGGAATGTGTTGTATGTCGAAGTGCAGGTCTGCCAACGGACTCTCCAAATCGGCTGTCACATAGTCTGCGGGTTGCGCGGCATAAATCTTATGGAACTTGCGCATCAGCGCCACCTCGGGTGCGACGTGCAGCAGACGAGGCAGGGCCATAGCCCCACGACCTATGTCGCTCTCGCGCAGTAGCCACAACCATAGTGTGCGGTGACGCTCCAGAGCCAAGCAGTTGGGGCAGAGTGCATTCTCGCGCTGGGTGACATAGCCGTAGGGCAGGAACTTGCGTCGTCGGCAACCGCACAACGGACACTCCTTGCCCTTGCCTATGTACCATAGGCCCATAATGGGTACGGCCCACTCTGCTATGCGTTGCAGAACGGGACGAGGAATGTGGTTAAGTATATATTTAATAAATCTTTTCATTGCTCTTTCATTACTCCTGCTCTAATTGAGACTTCACATCGGCCTCTACGTTGTACAATCTTTCGCGGCAGTAGGCTATAAGTTCCGTAGCACGCTTCACGTCAGCGGCCAAAGTATCGACGTTTGCCGTCTGGTCGCTACGCAAGCGGGCGAGTATCTGCTCAATCTCGGCCGTAGCCTCGGCGTATGTCATCTTTTTCTTTGTCATCGTCTATTATTGTTTTGTTGTTATCTTCTTTACTTCGGCCTGGAGTGTGCCGTTAGAGAGTTCAATCTCAATCTGCTCGCCGCACGCTACACCCTCGGTATGCGTCATAGCCTTGCCCCCGAGACGCACTACGGCAAAGCCTCGGCGGAGGATTTGTTGCGGGTTGTGGGCCTCGACCAACTCCACGGCGAGTCGTAGGCGCGAGGACTCTCTCTCGATAGTACGCTCGGCTGCAGAGCGCAGTTGCTCGTGCAGAAGCGTAAGGCGCGAGTGATTTCTTTCGCACATCTGCTTGGCAAGTTCGCGTATCAATCCCGCCCAGCGCTCTATGCGTAATTGCTCGGCCGCAGTTTTGGCCCGTGCCGCATCTATTACGAGTTGCGCCGCCTCGTCGATTTTGCCCTCCAGCAGGGCCATCCTCTCGTCTAACCACGCGGCAACGGCTGTCGGAGTCTTTAGCGGGGTGTGGGCTACCATATCGGCTACGCTCACATCCTTGTCGTGACCAATGCCCGTAATCACTGCCAGCGGAAATTGTGCCACATAGGAGCAGATGCGGTAGGAATTGAAACAACTCAAGTCGCTCGTCGAGCCTCCACCACGGATGATGATGACGGTATCGAACTCCTCCTCCCGCTCGGCTATTGCGCTCAAGGCCGTGCAGATGCTCTCCTCGGCTGCCGCGCCCTGCATCACCGCTTCGAACAGTGTGTGGCGAAAGGCGTAGGGGCTACGTTGCAACTCCTGGCAGAAGTCACGATAACCTGCTGCCGAAGCACTCGACACGACGGCTAATCGTTGCACCAGCGTGGGCAACTCCACCTCGCGGTTGCAATCCCACACGCCGTCGGCTTGCAGGCTCTTGATAGTGAGTTGTTTCTGTCGCTCCACCTCGCCCAATGTGAAAGAGGGGTCGAGGTCGGTAATTTGCAACGAGAGGCCGTAGAGTTCGTGGAACGAAACCGTAACCTTGGCCAAAATCTTCATACCTGCCGTAAGTCGGCTACCCGTCTGGCTCTCGAAGTAGGCCGACAACATAGCGTATTGTGAACGCCAGATGACGGCTCGTGCCTGTGCTTTGGGTACGCTGTTGGTGGCACGGCTGTCGGTGGTCTCTGTCTTCTCAACAAGTTCCAAGTAGCAGTGCCCCGAATAGTTCACCTTACACTCGGCTATCTCGGCCACAACCCATAGGGGCAGGGGCAGCCCCTGCTCTATAACGCTCTTTATGCGTTGTTGCAGTTGTGAAAGAGTTATATGTTTATCAGCCGAAACAGTCATCAAAAGTATAAAGTGTAATCGTTACTTGACAAAGTTACTCAAAAAGGTTGAATATCGTATAAAAAAATGAGGTTGAAAACACTCCAATGTTAGCAACCTCATTCTTTTGTTAAGTTATCGAATGTGATTACTTGCGCTTTGCTTTGGGGCCTTTCGACTGTACGATGTTGAGTTCGTTCATAATGTGGTTGCAACCAGCGAACTTATCAACAACGAACAATACATAGCGAATATCTACGGCGATGCAACGCTGCAACTCGGGCTCAAATGCCACGTCGCCCGACATAGCCTCCCAGTTACCGTCGAATGCCAAACCTACCAAGCGGCCATTGCCGTCCAAAACGGGAGAGCCTGAATTACCACCTGTGATATCGAGGTTGCAGAGGAAGCCTACTCTCAAGCGACCATCCTTGTCAGCATAACGACCATAGTCCTTCTTGGCGTAGAGTTCCTTCAACTTGGGCTCTACGGTGAACTCCAACGGATTAGATGTATCCTCCTTGGCGATTACACCCTCCAAAGTAGTGTAGTAGTTGTAGGTGATAGCATCGGCAGGGTTGTAGGGCAATACGTTACCGTAGGTGCAGCGGATAGTGAAGTTGGCATCCGAGTACCACGCCTTCTCGGGCTGCATACGCATCAGGCCAGCAACATAGAGACGGTGAGCCTCGTTATAACGGGGGTTGAGTTTCTGATACTCCGGAACGAGCGAGTTGTAACTTGCAATTACCGACTGCGCCAACTGCATTGCGGGGTCAGCCTTGCGAGTCTCCTCGTCGATAGCCTTAGCCTTCTCCAAAGAGTAGAATGCCGAGTTGTCATATACCCAATCAACATACTTCTCGATGTCGCCACCGAACTCCTTGTCGATAACATCGGCATAAATCGAGGGCAGATACTTCGGGTCCATATTCTCTTTGGCGATGGTCATCATACGCTTTGCCACCTTGCGGTCCAACTCAACCTCATAATCCTTGTAGAAAGCATCCAGGCGAGCCGTAGCGGTGCGGGCTGCCGAGATAATCTCGATACCGCGCAAGAATGCCTCCTGCAAGTACTGCATCGAGCCTTCGATGGGGGTGATAGCCGCGATTGTCTGCTTCATCTGCGGCAGTGCGTCGATAAACTTCTCCTCGGGCAGAGTGTTCTCGTTAGCCCACTTCTGGAAGGCAGCCTCCTCGGCCTGCTTCTGAGCCTTCACGCCCAACTTCTGGATGCCGCGAGACATACCGATTGAGTTCTTCCAATAGTTAGATGAACCAGCATACTTCGATGCGTACTTGATGCGTACAGCATCGCTTGCCTCCATAGCCTCCCAGATGATTGCCTGACGCTCGCCACGGATGAAGATGCGCTGGGGGTTATCCACCTCCAACATCTGGTCAATCTCGTACGATGTCATATAGCGTGTTGTAGAGCCAGGGAAGCCCATAATCATAGTGAAGTCGCCCTCATCTACGCCGTCGAGTGAAATCTCCAAGTGGCGTGCGGGAGTGTAGGGTACATTATCCTTTGAGTATGCTGCAGGCTTGTTGTCCTTGTTGGCATATACGCGGAAGATAGAGAAATCGCCTGTGTGACGGGGCCACATCCAGTTGTCGGTGTCGCCACCAAACTTACCGATTGATGAGGGAGGTGTACCTACCAAACGAACGTCGTTGTAAACCTCATAAACGAATGCGAAGTATTGGTTGCCACCAAAGAACGATACAATCTGTACGGTCTGTCCCTCGGCCAAATCCTTACGCATCTCCTCGCTCAAGCCGTTGATGTTGGCACTTACCATCTTCTGTCGCTCCTCCTCGCCGCTGATTGAGGGGATGTTACCCAAAATCTGTGCTGTCACATCCTCAATCTTGCGAACGAAACGTACCGACAAACCGGGGCAAGGCAACTCCTCGGCGTGAGAGTTAGCCCAAAAGCCATTCTTCAGGTAGTCGTGCTCGATTGATGAAAGAGCCTGAATCGAACCGTAACCGCAGTGGTGGTTAGTGAAGATAAGTCCCTTGTCTGAAACAATCTCGCCTGTACAGCCGCCACCGAAAATCACGATAGCATCCTTCAATGATGATTTGTTAATAGAATAGATATCCTCGGCAGAGAGACGCAAACCTTTGGCCTTCATATCCTTGATATTCATCTTCTGAAGATAGGGCAAGAGCCACATACCCTCATCTGCTACGGCCGAAAATGCGATAGTCATAGCCGCAAGTGTTAAAAATAGTTTTTTCATAATCTTTCTTTAATATTTATTAGTTTTCTCTCTTTTATGACAAAGTAAAGTTCGAAGAGTTAATCACCCAACTGCCTATGCCGTTGCCGACAATGGCGATGAGAGTTATGCGCAGTGCATCCCAACCCCAAGCATCGGCCAGCGATAGGTAGAACATATTGGCTATCGAGTGCTCGAATCCGCTGAGGATGAAGATTATGATGGGCAGGATAACGAACAACCACGACTTCGACTTGCGGTAGGAATCTACGGCCAGATACATCAGCATACCGCAACCTATCGAGAGCAGAAATACGCTCAACGACGAGTCCTGCAACTTGGGCCCCACAACAGCGGCAATATCGACCGTATGGCGTGTGGCCTGAAATGCCTTTGCCACGAGGAATGTACCGACAAAATTACCTGCAATAGTAGTTAGCAGACTGATTGCGCCGTACGAGCGGAAGTAACCCACACGTCCCGTATAGAGGGCAAAGCCCTGACAGATGATGGTCAATAGGCCAAATGAGAAGAGTGCTGCTCCGACAATCTTGTTGGGGCACAACAAATAAACAATGCCGCCGCAACCAATCATAAGGCCCGACATTATGGCTAAAACGAATGTGTTATATCTCTCTTTTAGTTTGATATTCATATACTTTTTACTGTTAATTTGGTGGAGAATAGGTGCGCTATTACGGTCTAAGCCTAATATTTATCCCACTTCCAAAAGCAAAGGTATGAATAAAACGTCAAAAAATGGCCGAAGAGTGTTAATATTCGACATAAATTGCGTATATTTGTATGATTTTACTAAAATTGGCGTAGAATCGAAATGCGAAATTGAGAACAAAAGAGTATTAACTATAAAACTAAAATCGAATGAAAAAATTATTTGTTGCCGCTGCTGCGGTTATGATGATGGTAGGTTGCGCTCCCAAGAGCGAGCCTATGGTGACTTTTACAGAGGCTGATGACCCTGTTGCTTTGAGCGATGAGGCTGCTGCAAAGTGGGGTGAGGTAAAGAAGGCCTTGAATGGTGCGTGGGGTTGCATCGATGCGCGTTACTCGCGTAGCGAAGTGCCCGCAGTAGGCGATATTGAGACTATGCCCGTTGTTGCGTGGAAGGGTGAGCGTGCATCGGCTCAGATTATGTTGTGGACTGCCGTTGGCGCCGATGGTGTGAAGTGCGAGGTTAAGGAGTTCAAGTCTGCAGATGCTACTCTGCCTGCTTCTATCGCCGAGACTCACTTTGTACGTTATACTGTAGCCGATGAGCGTTTCCAGGTGAAGAAGGGTACTACTCTTCAGGCCGATATGCTCGACACACTGCCTACATTCGATATGGCTGCACAGACTGCACGTCCCGTATGGCTTACAATCGCTGTTCCGCAGGATGCAAAGGAGGGTATCTATAAGTCAGAGGTTGTAGTGTCGCACAATGGTAGCGGTAAGGTTACTTTGCCTTTGACACTCGAGGTACAGAAGCACACGTTGGCTACTCCCGACAAGTGGTCTTACCACCTCGATTTGTGGCAGCACCCGACATCTGTTGCTCGTACCTACGGTGTGGAGTTGTGGAGCGATGCTCATTTCGAGGCTTTGAAGCCTATTATGAAGCGTTTGGCTGATGCTGGTCAGAAGGTTATCACTACAACCTTGAACAAAGACCCCTGGAATCACCAGTGCTACGATGCTTATGAGGATATGATTAAGTGGACACTCAAGAAGGATGGTACTTGGTCGTATGACTATAAAGTATTTGACCGCGTAGTTGAGACTATGATGGGCTTGGGCATCAACAAGATGATTAACTGCTACTCTATGGTTCCCTGGAACTGCGAGTTGCACTACTTCGACGAGGCTAAGGGCGAGCAGGTGACAGTTAAGGCAGAGCCTGGAACACCTATCTTCCCCGAGATTTGGACTCCTTTCTTGCTCGATTTCAAGAAGCACCTCGAGGCAAAGGGTTGGTTGGCTATTACCAACATCGCTATGGACGAGCGTTCACCCGAGGCTATGGATGCTGCGGTTAAGGTTTTGGAGAAGTGCGCTCCCGAGATGGGCTTCGCTTTGGCCGACAACCACAAGTCTTACAAGAAATATACTATGATGCGTGACGTATGTGTAGCACAGGGCCAGCCCGCTGACCACGCCGACATCGTTGCACGTCGCCAGCAGGGCTTCAACACAACATTCTATGTTTGCTGTGGTCCCGCTTTCCCCAACACATTTACACACTCTCATCCCTATGAGCCCGAGTTGCTCGGTTGGTATAACTTGGCTTGCGACTATGACGGTATGTTGCGTTGGGCTTACAACTCTTGGCCCGAGAATCCCGAGATGGATTCACGCTTCGGTGGTTGGACATCGGGCGATACTTACTTGGTATATCCCCACAACCGCTCATCTATCCGCTTCGAGCGTTTGATTGATGGTATCGAGAACGCCGAGAAGGTACGTCAGTTGCGCCGCGAGGGTGTCGATATGACAGAGGTTGACGCTGTATTGGAGAAGGTTCGTACAGGTAAGATTAACGACCACAATGAGCCCTGGCAGCAGGTTGTAGCCGAGGGTCGCAAGGCGTTGAACGAGGCTTCACGCAAGTAATTTTTGCAAAAATACGTTTATTAGTCAAGTCGTAGCCTGAGGGTTGCGACTTGATTAAATTATAAAAACTATAAATCATTATGAAGTTCAGAAGTTTGTTTATGGCGTTGTTGTCGGCAGCCTTTATGGTGGGCTGTGCAGAGCAATTGCCACCCGTTGAGACCTTTGCCGAGGCCGAGGACCCAACTCCGCTCACAGCCGAGGAGCAGGCCGAGTGGGATAATGTAAAGCCGGGCTTGAATGGTGCGTGGGCTACAATCGACTCACTCTATTCTCGTAGCATCGTGCCGCAGGTAGCACCCGTCAAGACTCTGCGTCTGTCGGGCTGGAAGGGCGAGCGTTTGTCGGCGCAGATTTTGTTGTGGTCGAAGGATGTTGCCGATGGCGTACGCGTTGAGATAGAGCCGTTGAAGGGCGATAAGGATGAGGTTTCGGCCGAAAGAATACAGGCTCGTTTCGTGCGTTACACGTTGGCCGACAAGAGCGATGCTCACTGCTTGTGTAATCGTAAGACCGACCACCCCGCAGTGTTGGTTCCCGATATGTTGGATTCGCTTTCACACTTCGATATGGCGGCACAGACTGTACGTCCCGTATGGTTGACAGTATATCTGCCTATGTTTATGGATTCAGGTGTGTATAAGTCAAAAGTAACTATTATCGATAACAATGGCGATAAGGTGCGCTTGCCTTTCGAGGTTGAGGTCGTTGAGGAGGAGATGCGTGAGCCCGAGTATTGGACATTCCACCTCGATTTGTGGCAGCACCCTGCTGCCGTGGCTCGTGCCGAGGGCTTGGAGTTGTGGAGCGATGAGCACTTTGAGGCTATCAAGCGTAATTGCCGTATGTTGCACGCGGCAGGTCAGAAGGTTATCACTACAACTTTGAATAAAGACCCCTGGAATCACCAGTGCTACGACGCTTATGAGGATATGATTAAGTGGACGCTCAAGAAGGATGGCACTTGGTCGTACGACTATACAATCTTCGATAAGGTTATCAAGACGATGATGGATGTAGGTATCTACCGCTACATCAATTGCTACTCTATGTTGCCCTGGAACTACGAGTTGGATTACTTCGACGAGGCTAAAGGCGAGAAGGTGACAGTTAAGGCAAAGCCTGGTACTCCTATGTTTGAGAAGATGTGGGGCCCCTTCTTGACCGATTTCTACCGCCATATCGATAAGGATTTGATGATTGCCAGCGCTGTGAATATCGCAGCCGATGAGCGCGAGCCCGAGGATATGGACGAGGCTATCAGAGTGCTTAACAAGTATGCTCCCGATTTGCACTTCGCTATGGCCGACAATAAGTATTCATTCCGCAAATACAACAACGTGCGCGATGTCTGCATAGCACTTCGCCAGCCTATCGGTCAGGAGGATTTCGATTTGCGCCGTAAGACAAATTATATTACTACATACTATGTATGTTGTAGCACTCACTTCCCCAACACTTTGACCTACTCACAGCCTTTCGAGGCGGAGTTGTTGCCTTGGCTCTCGTTGGCAAAGGGCTTCGATGGAATGTTGCGTTGGGCTTATAACTCTTGGCCCGAGAATCCGCAGTACGACTCACGCTTTGCGAAGTTTGCTTCGGGCGATACATACTTCATCTATCCTTATGCTCGTTCGTCTATCCGCTTCGAGCGTTTGGTTGACGGTATCGAGGCTTACGAGAAGGCAAAGATGTTGATGTATGATTTTACAGTATCTAATCGCGCCGAGAGATTGGAGCCGTTGAATGAGGTTTTGGAGCGTATGCGCACCACTAAACCGCAGGATAAGGAGCAGCCCTGGAATCAAATCCTACGCGATGCAATCAAGGCGTTGGATGATATTTCACGCCGTAACGGGGAGAACTAATCAATGCGATTATAAAGTCAGCAAGAGTATGTCTAATAAGTGATTTTTGCGTTACGCTCGTGCTCAAAATGCTCATTTACGCCAAGTAAACTCCGCTTTTTCGCACTTCGCCAGCCTTAAAATCCCAATATTATACACACTCTTATACAATTAGGGGTTGTCAACAGAACTTGTTAGACAACCCCTTGTTTTATTGTTGCCCGAAATTTGCAAGATAATTTCGAATAAATCCGTATATTTGGGATGGCTTTTTTTTGCGAGAGTTTTGTTTTGTTAGATAAGTGTGGATATGAGTGAGCCAAGATATAAGATGAGCGCCGCGTCGGGACTTATCCTCGAGGGTGGCGGTATGCGAGGAGTGTTTACCTGCGGAGTGCTTGATAATCTGATGGATAGAGGAGTGCGTTTTCCCTATGCAATCGGTGTGAGCGCAGGCGCTTGCAACGGCTTGTCGTATATGTCTGGCCAAAGAGGTCGAGCCAAGTATAGCAATATCGACCTGCTCGACAAGTATCACTATGTCAGCCTTCGACACCTTATCTTCAAGGGCAATATTATGGATTTCGATTTGCTCTTTGATGAATTTCCCAATCGGATAATCCCTTACGACTATCCCGCCTATGCCGCTTGCCCCGAGCGCTACGAGATGGTGACGACGAGTTGCAGGACGGGCCGCGCCTGCTATTTTGAGGAGAAGAACGCCCCCGAGCGTATTATCGATATAGTGAGGGCCTCGAGCAGTCTGCCCTTCGTGTCGCCCATAAGTTATGTCGATGGCGAGCCTATGCTCGACGGAGGCATTGCCGATTCTATCCCGCTGGAGCGTGCGCAGTCGCTGGGTTTTGATAATAATTTGGTGGTGCTTACTCGCAATAAGGGCTATCGTAAACCCTCGAAGCCGACCTCTGTACCCCCATTTTTCTATCGCCACTATCCTCATCTGCGTGAGGCCATCCGCCGCCGTAACGAGGTGTATAATCACCAGATAGAGTTGGTCGAAAGACTTGAGGCCGAAGGCCGTTTGACGGTTCTCCGCCCTGAGAAACCTATTACGGTGAGTCGCATCGAACGCGACAGCCGCCGCCTTAGCGACCTTTACGACGAGGGCTATGCCATCGCCAACTCACTCATAATCGAGAATCTTTAGGGCAGTGTTTCTAAATTTTGACCAATAAGCCCATTTTGTATCACTTCCCGCCTCTCCTCCGATTTAGAGGTCTACAATGCGAATCACTTTATGTGTAAATTTAGGTGTAAAAACAAGAAAAACCCCTCTACAAGTGCTTGTAGAAGGGTTTTTTGAGGTCCGAAGCGAACGCTATAAATTTTAATCAAATTTAATCCTGCTTTATTTTAATTATTCTATATATCAGCATTTTATATGTGTTTTAGAAACGATACTGCAAAATAAAGTTGGAGAAAATTTTGCGATGGTATTACAAATGTATGACAAAATCACTATCTTTGCCAAAGTAAAACCTATGAACTATGGCAACCTTTTGTTATCGTGTGCGATCAACGCAAAAAAATAAATTGGCCAAGGTGCAAATACACTTCACAGTTGGTCGAGGGAATCAGTTTTATGCCGATACGCAGTATTTGGTATTGACAGATGCGTGGGATAATAAGCGTCAGACCGTAAAGAGTCGCTATACTGCGGTAGAAGATTTCACTGAGCAGCAGGGAAGAGAACTGATGAAAAATCTATCTGAGTTGCGAAGTTTTATTCTTGGCGAGATTGCCAACGATCCCGAACACTCAATGACAAAAACAAAGTTGGAGAAGATTGTCTATGCGTTCCATCACCCTCGAAGTGTAGCAAATGGTAAGCGTGTTCGTGGCAGAGAATCGCTGAACGATTATATTGCTCGATATGTAAGGGAGATGGAGAGTGGCGAGCGTCTTAATATTCACAAATTGCGCTACGGGTTTTCGACTGTCAAGAACTACAAAGGTTTTATTGTTCAGTTTGATGAGTTCTGCAAAGTAAAGCATAAACGGTATGATTTCGGCGATATTGATTTGAAGTTTTACGATGATTTTGTTGCATACTTCACCGCAAAGGACTACTCCATAAACACGATTGGTCGCCATGTTAAGGAGCTTAAAATCATTATGCGCGCAGCTCGCGAAGAGGGCTTGCACGATAATGGTTTGATTGTGAGCCGAAAGTTTCGAGTACTGACTGCGGAGGTAGAGAATATTTACCTTACGGAGTCGGAGATTCGTGCCATCGCCGAAGTTGATTTGAAGGGAGATAAACACAAGAGTATTGCGAGGGATATTTTCCTTGTGGGTTGCTACACCGCACAGCGTTTTAGCGACTATTCAACAATCAATGAGGGTAATATCCGTACATTGGATAGCGGTCAAAAAGTTATCGACCTCAAGCAGCAGAAAACGGGCAATAAAGTTGTTATCCCTATTCGTGCCGAGTTGCAAGCGATTCTCGACAAGTACGAAAATCGCTTGCCTAAAGCATACGAGCAGAAGGTGAATAAGTATATCAAGGAGATTGCTCGCGAGGCTGGCATTGTTGATATGGTCGAGGTATCGTATGTTGAGAGTGGCGAGAAGAAGTCGCATCTGGTTGAGAAATGCGAACTTGTTAA
>JAZOVT010000037.1:0-8164 GCA_045658845.1 Alistipes sp. | reverse complement strand
TGCTCGTTGCAATTCTCACATATATGAGCAAATATAGCCGAGGGACGTAACTCCAATGGTTCATCACCCGCGAAATCCTCCAAATCATCTTTTAATTGGAATGCTATGCCTAAAGCCTCGGAGTATGCCTTCAATGGCTCTGCTATCTTGTCATCGGCTTCGGCGCATAACAGACCCAATATCAATGATACCTCGAATGCTGGGGCAGTCTTTAACTTGAATATTTCTATGGCGAAATCCATATCAATACTGCGTCTGTTGTTGTTCCACTCCAACTCCATTCCTTGCCCTTTGCATAGAGTGATGTGCGCCTCCGATATAATGCTTATTAATTCTGCTTGCCCGCTCTTTGCCAAGAGACGATAACCCTCGCCCAAAAGCAAATCTCCTACATTTATGGCAACATCATTTCCGTAACGCGAAGCAACTGTTGGCTTTCCATAACGGCTTGCATCATTGTCTTCGATATCGTCGTGAATGAGTGACGCCTTGTGGAAGCACTCTATGGCTATTGCGACCATCTTGTCGCGTTGCGAGAACTCTCTCTTTTCGGTCAGTGCAGCAAGTGTTGCGGCAAAAAGATATGGGCGCAATCTCTTACCATCATCCGCCAGCCAATCCAAGGCTATATCCGATGCCTGACAGGCCTGTGCCGAAAAGTGTTTTTTCATGTTGTCGCGCTCAAACCAATTGTCGATGCTCTGTTTGACAGAGTTGTAGTCTAATTCGGTGCGTTGGTCGGCTGTGATTTGCAATAATTCCATCAAATACTCCTTGTCCACATCGGTATCTTTGCATCCTGCCCGATTGAGTGGAACGGCAATTCCTGCAACAGCATTCTCAATCAACAGGGGAAAAGCCTTCTCCAAAGAATCCAAGCAACTAACGCCAATAACGGCATCGACAACATTGTTGCGAATAAGAGTTATGGCCGAAGTAAAGCCCTCTGCCACAATGCTCATTATACCTAATTCCGCGGCCCGCTCCTCAATCGATGGAATCATACAACATCCGCAGCGGTGGCATAGCAATCCAATTTCGTCTATATCGGCCTTGCATTGCGACGAACTCTTCAAGCATTGCGGTAGCATCAATATACGTCTTTCATACGGAATGGCGGCAACGACATTAAGCCACACTCTGTTGTGTAACTCCACCATCACCCACTCCGCATACGAAAGGTCACTACCCTGCTCGTTGATGAGTTCTATGGCCGACTCTTTGAGTCGCTTTAACGATATGGGCGGACAATAACCCTTGCGGGCTACAAACTCCTTTATAGCCTCGCGTAGAGCCGTACGCTGTGTTAATGTTTGGGGTATGTTGTACTCTTTTTTGCTCATTGTAATTAACCGTAAGCGCCAAATCCGAAGAAGTAGCGCTTTTTCAACATTCTGTATATCATACTCTTCTCTTCAATCTCCTCGCCCTGCATATCGTGACCTGCGACAACGCGCATTGCGGCATACTCTTCAGCAACCGTTCCTCGCGATGTAGAGTCTATGGCGCTCCACTCTTGCAGGAACTGCAACATTTTTTGCGGATTCTCCAGTAAGATACATCCTCGCGATGTCTCGGCTGTCATTTTTCGTAGCGATGCCAAGAACTCGGAGTTGTGGAAAATATCTGTAAGGTTTGATGCATCTGCATTAATAAACTCTTTGGCCATCTGCAACGGAGGACAGAACTCGACGGCACCCGCAGGCGATATGTGGTGGCTCATACCCGTTGCTGCAGGGCACATTGCACGACCTTTATCATCCCAATAGGTGTCGATTATAAATAGCGGCGCATCGACTCTCTGCTCATTCAAAAAGATTCTAAACGAGCGTATCTGCTCTTTGCTCAAGGCGTTTTCCGTAATCGGATTCTTGCCAACGGGACGATAGATGTAGTACCACAAATATGCAGCCCCTTCGCGGGCCATATCCTCAATGTGCTTGCGGCTTACCAACTCATCGTAATTGCTACGCCCTATGCTGGCTGCGACTCCGAAGATGAGTTTCGCTTTGCGGCACGCTCTCAAACCAGCGAGTGTACGCTCGTAAACATTGTCCTTACCTCGTCTTGCATCGCTCTCCTCTTTCAAGCCTTCTATGCTGATGAGAGGCGTAATGTTGCCTAAGCGGCGCATCCGTTCTGCTATATCATCAGTGATGAGCGTAGCGTTGGTGAATAGTTGGAAATAGCAATCTGAGTGTCGCTCCAAAACCTCCCATAGCCCCTTGTACATCAATGGCTCGCCACCTAAAATGCCAAAGAAATAAGAGCCTTGCGCCTTGCTCTGTTCGATAATGCCGTTTATTTGCTCTATGCTCAACTGCTTGCGGCCATTGGGAGACACCCAGCAACCCGAACAGCATAGGTTGCATTTCTCTGTCACCGATATCATCACAAACGCAGGAAAGAAAGGCTCTCCTTTTGCTTGGCGACGCTCAAAAGCGGCCATATTGCGATAGTTGCGCCAACAGAAATTATAGAGTATCGTCCACAACGCTTTAGGTGTAGAGTTGCGGGCTATACGCCATACGTTTTTGCAGAGTGTAGTTATCTCTTTGGTAGTCATTATTTTTTATCCTTAAATAGCATTACACTTGCACGGCGTTGCTCCAATCGCGCTCTTAGAGCATCGGCATACATTGTATCCATATCGAGCATTATAACTCCCTCTTCACTTGCACTACCTCCGTTGATTGGTGAACGCTCATACTTGGGAAATATCACCGCCTCCGCAGGGCATACTCTTGAACAGGCCGGGCAGTTATTTTTGCAATTTTGCGGTTGCGCCACCTTGACCTTGCCATCCTTGATGGCATAGACTCCGAAGAGGCAGAAATCGTGACACTTGCCGCAATCAACGCATTTCTCATAGTCCAAAACTGGATACCACGCATCGGTTGCAACCTTCACCGCAAAGGCATTAATTTCCGCAAGTGCTGCTTCAAGTCGAGCCTGCCACTCTTCATCGTGAGCCACTGAGTTCTCAATATTCACCTCCTTTAACACTTGTTCAGTCTTGCGGCCTCTAATATTGATGTTTTTTGCGGCCGTGCAATCTGCTCTGTCGGCTAATGCGCGTAGCGCGCGCGTATAACAACCCATTGTTATGTTGTCGGTGACCAACTCGCGCATACGCGCAGGGTCGGTCTCAGCGGTTTCGCACAGGTCGGCCTCGATGGTTACATTGTAGCCCGCTTGTTGCAATGTGGCAACAAGTTCTGCAACTTGCACTTTGCTTATGAAACTTCGTGATGCACAAGCGCAAATAACAATATTTTGTTTGCTCATATTTTTTTTCGTTCTTCTCTGCTGTTAATAGTTCTTGGCGGCTTGTTTTGTCCCACTTATTCAATCTCATTTGTATACCAGGCCTTAAATTCCGAGGCCTTGTTTTTACTGATGAAAATATATTCAGGTGTCGGTACATTTAGCGTTATGCGCAATCGGCTGTCAAACCATATTGTAATCTCTTGTATACTGTTGCGCGAGAGTATATATTGTTTGTTGGCTCGTATAAACTTGTTCGGGTCTAACATTGTGGCTATCTGCTCCAATGACTTAACGTAAGGATACACCTCGCCGTTTTGCATATAAATATTTGTCGCTTTATCTGCAACATAAAAGCACGATACATCGCTTAAATTTATCGGCATCAATTTATCCTTTATCGGAATTAACAAACGCTCTTTGTATGTCTGCTTTGGCCTCAACTTTAATATCTGCTGCATATAAAGCGATATGTCGTTTGAGGTCAATCTCTTGAACTTATCCAACGCCTCTTTCAACCGCTCCTGCTTAATAGGTTTTAGCAGATAGTCTATGCTGTTTACCTTGAAAGCATCGATGGCATATTGGTCATATGCGGTGGTGAATATTATAGGCGTTTGTATGTTTATCATATCAAATATGGTAAACGCCGAGCCATCCGATAGGTGTATGTCCATCAATATTAGGTCGGGCTGCCCGTTCTTCTCCAACCAATTTATGGTCTGTTTTACACCTTCGGTGATGCCTAAAATCTCTATCCGAGAGTCATATTCGCGCAACATTTCCCGAAGGTTTGCTTGCGCTGTGGTTTCATCCTCAACAATCAAAACTCTCATATAGCATTTACTTTAATGGTAAATATACCGTAAACTCGTTTTCGGTCATTGTAACCCTTATCTCCTTGTTCATCATTAGTCGGAATCTGTTCTCCAGATTAGTCAATCCTGTGCCGTTAGTTTCAGGAGGTGTTAGTTTGGGATATATAGGATTACTTATTACCAATTCGTTTTTATCGTTAAGCACAATGCTGACCACCATTTTGTGTTCGCTGTCAATCGTGTTGTGTACGGCAACATTCTCCAACAACGGCAGTAGCGAAAGTACGGGAAGATTCAAATCTAATTTTGCATCATCTACCTTTACGTTAAACTCCAACTTGTTGGCAAAACGTACTTGCATAACGTGACTGAATGCATCGACAAATTGCAACTCCTCCTTGAGCGGAACAATGGTTTTTCTGTCACTTCGGAGTGTATAGCGAAATATGTCGGACAATTTGTCGACGTAGGTCAAGGTTTTATTGTTGTCGTTTGCCCTAATCAGCGAAACAATTCCGTTGAGCGAATTGAAGAAGAAATGGGGATTTATCTGGTTTGACAGAGCATCACATCGGCTTTGCAGATTTTCAATATGCAGACGCTCAATCTCTTTGTCCTTTTCTCTCTGGCTAATGTATAATTTGTAGATATGCCCTATCATTGCTGATAACAATCCTACTACGAGAAATTGGAATATAGGGATACTTATCGCTTCAAACGTCTTGAAAGGCATACGGGCAACCCAGAAGACTCCAAAAAAGAGCATACTCGCAACAAAATTTACAATCAGGCTCTTGCCAAGAGAGTGATTCTTTGCTTTAAGGTTTTGCTTAATTAGAAATAGGAATGTCGCCCAAACGAAAATGATTCTAAATGTAAATAGCCCCAAAAAATCTATTAACATAGATTTTGAGTCATACAACATCCCGCAGAAAAACCACGCCACATTTGGGTATGTAACAAACAGAGTACATACCAGCGCTACAAGCCAAGTCCTATCTTTTATAATGTTTAGCGATGTCATAATTTTAGGTAGTTTATGCCGCCTTGGGGTTGTTAAAATAGTTTCACATTACAAAAAAAATAAATTTTTTCCAATTATGAAACTATTTGCAGCCGAAAAAGAAAAAATGACCCCTGAACGCGAAATATAACTTTTCTTGGTTGTGTCTATTGATGCAGATTGTTCCTTAAAGATTGTGTATTGTTTCTTGAAATCTTGTTTTTTCGTTTTCATACCCTACTTTTTCTTTTTAGCGCGTCGTGGTGTAAAAATAGAGGTGGAAAAATCTAATTTTGTATAGAAGAAGTTGTGCTTATAAAAAAATATTCTAAATAAATTTCATTAAACAAACACTTTAAGTTATGATTAAAAAACTGTCAATTTCAATTTTGCTACTCTCTGCTACTATGGTAGCCGTAGCACAAGATTGGCCTCAGTATTTGGGCCCTACTCGTGATAGTAAGTCTCCGCAAAAGAATTTGCTCCGTGAATGGCCCGCAGAAGGCCCTGAGGTTTTGTGGAGCGTAGATGTCGGTATCGGTTACGGAGGCCCCGTTATCGAGGATGGTAAGGCATATCTGCTTGACCGTGATGGCGAAAAAAGTATTGAAATTATGCGATGCTTCGATATGAACTCGGGTAAAGAGTTGTGGCGTCACGAATATCCATCTGCGGGTAATGTGATGTATCCCGGCTCACGTAGTGTGCCTATCGTAGAGGGTAAATATGTATATGCTGCAGGTCATAATGGTGATTTGTACTGCTATGAGACCAAGAACGGCAAGGTTGTATGGAACAAAAACTTTTGGACTGAGTATGGTGGTGATAAATTGCCTATTTGGGCTATTTCGCAGTGTCCGCTCATCTATGGCGATATGCTGATTGTGCTTTCAGGCGCCCCTGAGGCAGGTCTTGTTGCATATAACAAAAAGAATGGCGAGGTTATTTGGAAGACTCCCTCTTTGGGTGATGAGTCATATACAAGCCCCAATATCGTAAAGATTGACGGCGAGGACCATCTCTGTATCGTTATTTCATCGACTAATCCTTTCGGTCACCGCGATAAGCAACCTCAAAAGGGTAAAGTTATAGGCCTGAATCCCACAAACGGTGAGATATTGTGGCGCTATGATAATTGGGAGTGCCATATCTCTTGTTCTAACGCAACCGATGCAGGCGATAATAAACTCCTTATTGTTGGTGGCTATGAGCGTGGTGCTACGATGATTCAGGTCGAGAAGGGTGCTGATGGCAAGTATGCAACCAAGGAGTTGTACACCACTGTCGAGTTTGGTGACCAGACCAAGCCGGCATTGTTCCACGATGGTTATTTCTATGCACAGTATGGTACCAATAATCGTCGCGATGGTCTTTGCTGTATGGATATCGACGGTAATATTATGTGGAAGACCAAGCGCGAGCCTAATTTCGATAAAGGTAGTATGATTCTTGCCGATGGCCTTATTTTGGCTACCGATGGTCTCAACTCGCTCTATCTTATCCAGCCCGACCCGACAGGCTTCAAACCTCTGGCTAAGGCCGATTTGTTGGCACCCGCACAGACAGGCGATGCTCCCCAGGGTGGTCAGATGGGTCGCGGTATGATGGGCCGTAGTAGCAATTGGGCACCTATCGCGTTGTCGGATGGTAAATTGCTTATCCGCAATCAGCAGAAGATGTTCTGCGTGAAAGTTGCAAAATAAATAGTGTGCGGTAGGAAGTAAAAATGTAGCCCGTCTAACCGAGAGGTTTGATGGGCTATTTGTTTATAAGGTGGTAACATAACCTCCGTAAGTCTCGATTAAATACCCCTGCAATGTCCGTAATTTGTAGCATCGTTATCGGAATTTTGTATTTTTATTGCATATTTTCTTCTGTGGATGATAATTTGTACTATAAAATTATTAATTTTGATGCATAAAAGTGCATAATATTTCATTGTGGCACCAACCAAGTTAATTACTAAAACGGAATAATTATGAAACGATTAAATGGTAATGTTACCCTGATTACGGGTGGCGGTAAAGGTATCGGATTCGGTTTGGCAGAGGCTTTTGCCGAGGAGGGCTCAAATTTGGTTATTACAGGTAGGACTGAGTCGCGCCTTATTGCGGCCAAGGAAAAACTTGAGGAGAAATATGGTATAGAGGTGTTGCCTTTGGTGGCTGACGGAGCCGACGAGGAGGCTATCAAAATGGTTGTAGCAAAGACAGTCGAGAAGTTCGGCAAAATCAATACTTTGGTAAACAATGCCCAAGTATCTAAGTCTGGTATGCCGCTTGTTGAGCATACCAAAGAGGATTTCGACCTGGCTATCTATTCTGGCCTGTATGCGGCGTTCTTCTATATGCGCGAGTGCTTCCCCTACTTGAAGGCTACACGAGGTTCTGTAATTAATTTTGCGTCGGGCGCAGGTTTGTTTGGTAAGTTGGGCCAGGCATCGTATGCAGCAGCCAAGGAGGGTATCCGAGGTATGTCGCGTGTGGCTGCTGCCGAGTGGGGTCCCGATGGCGTTAGAGTTAATGTTATCTGCCCTCTCGCTATGACCGAGAGCCTACAGCAGTGGAAGGAGAACTTCCCCGAACTATATGAAAAGACTATTCAAGGTATTCCGTTGGGCCACTTTGCCGACCCGAAAGGCGATATTGGTCGCGTGTGCGTATTCCTTGCATCCGACGATGCCGAATACGTTACGGGCGAAACCATTACCTTGCAAGGCGGTAGCGGCCTCCGTCCATAATTGCAAGTATTTTTTATAGATATAAAATATGCAACCTCTCTAAAACAGCGTTTTGGAGAGTTTTTTTTGTTGTAAGGTCAATTTGATACCCACCTCTGATTGGGGGGAATTTGGGGTCACTCGTTCGAGTCTCGTTTTCTGCTCCAAGCAAAGCCCTCCTTTTAAAGGAGGGTTTGGGTGGATTGTCTATATCGGATCACAAGAAAAGGGGAGAGTTGAAAAACTCTCCCCTTTTCTTGTGATCCCGCTGGGGCTCGAACCCAGGACCCCAACATTAAAAGTGTTGTGCTCTACCTGCTGAGCTACGAGATCAACGCCAAAATAGTCGGACGAATC
>JAZOVT010000036.1:0-44149 GCA_045658845.1 Alistipes sp. | reverse complement strand
CCACTTCGTGTCTTTTTCACCTTTTTAGCCGTAAAAAGGTGAGTAAAAAGCGGCGCGGTGATAAATTTTAGGGGCTAACCGCATAAATTTCCTAAAACGGATGCATTCGCACTTTTACTACGTGAAAAGGTCTCCGTTTTTTAACGGAAATTTATCCGCTTATCCTATCTCCTAAAATTCATCTGCCGCGATTAGGCTTCGCACGGAAATATATCTTTCTTCTTTGCTCTTGTCACTCCACCGAAGCCGTAAGGCGAGGATTGGAGTCTCTAACTTCAATTACATTTATGGTAGAGATTCCAATCATCACTCACATCCGTTCGTAATGTGGAATGACGTGCATTACAGAAAATAATAAATTTCCTCCTCTAAGGTAGAGGAGGTGGCACACCGTAGGTGTGACGGGGGAGTCTGCAAATCCAATTTTGAATTTTGAATCTCGAATCTTGAATTACAAAAAAAATAGGCTTGGATTGACATCCAAACCTATTTTATCTCTATTGAGAATATTACTACTCCTCCAAGCGGTAAGTGTGCTCAACGTAGATAGCGCGCTGCATCTGCTCACGCTTTGCGATTGAGGGCTTTGTGAAGTACTGACGACGACGCAACTCCTTCAAAACACCTGTACGCTCATACTTACGCTTAAACTTCTTGAGGGCCTTCTCGATATTCTCTCCCTCCTTAACGGGCATAATAATCATAATCCTAATTCTTTTTTATTTGTTCTTAATTATTTATTTCTTGTTTTTGCTTTGCAATCTTTGCGACTGCTCTCCTCTCGCGGCAAGATATCCTTGACATCTTTTATCCGCAGCATCATCTACCAATCTACTCGGTGGCTTCAAGCCCAAATCGAAAATACGGAGCCAAACGTTTGGCCTCCTCCTCACTTAATATGTTTTGTTCGGTCATCTCTTCGATTCTACTCCAACCTCCTTTCAATTGTCGTTGTTTAATTATTCGCCTCAAAGTCCGCGCCGACACATAAGGATGACGCTCTAACTCTTTTGGACCCGCAAAGTTAATATCAATTTTCTTAATTTTGCAACTATCGCAGCAAATTTGTGATAAAAATTTTGCAAAATTCTCCTCTGTAACACAATTTAACTCGGCTAACTGCTCCACAGAGTGGTATCCGCCCAGCAATTCGCGGTATTTTATGATTTCCGCAGCGCTCTTTTCGCCTATACCATCCACCGCAACCAACGCCTCCATATCGGCAGAATTTATCTCTACCAGCGCTGCATTCTCTGTTCTTTTTTCCGACTCTTTCGCCTCATTTTCCGTTGCAGATTTCTGTTCCGTAAATATTACATACGGCAACAACCTATCAGCCATCTCTTCGCTTACGACGTAGCACGCTCTGAACTCCTGCTCATTATCAATCCCGCCTATCACATCACGATACTTCACTACCACCTCGGCCTGCTTTCTCGAAAAACCTATGCTCGACAAATACTCCACCGATGCCGTATCAATCCTGAATTGCACCAATTCTGCGCTCGGCTTTGCAGACTTTTCATTCTTAACCGCTACCGTTCTCCTCTTGTTATCACCCTGCTCCCGCTCCTGCCTATCAGAATACCTACTCTTCGGCGCAAGCGAATCGGCTATCGTTATATATGGCTTCAATACTGCATATATCGAATCTGTCACACCCGACACCAGAGCCACATCCTCTTTCATCCTATACACTTTGCCGTATCGTCGCCAACGCACAATACCTGCGGCCACTTCCGACGGCACACCCGCCGCCCGCAACTCCTCGTACTCAAACTCATTAGGATTAAACGGTTGCAACACCATTTCTTCAGCCTCAACAGTCTGCAGCCCTGCAACATCCTTATACGCAGGAGTGCGTCGCTCAGCAACCACAGCCAGCAGCACGACAACAACCAGCAATGGCAATAACACCACCGCACCACGTCGTTGCTCCTCGCTAAAGAGTTTCATTTTATCAACTGATTTTGTTCTATAGAACTAATACTTCGCCATAGCCTACCACTCGGCCTTTGACGAAAGCCACAATTTTCTATATCTGCGTGACGGCGATTCCAACTTCTCGCCCAAACCGTACTCCGCCCAACGCTCATCTACTTGCTTGATTGTCTCCACCGACGACATCACCACATTGGGGAATCTCTTCGGATTACCCTCCACCGACGGATGCTTACTGCGGGCATCGAACAATAACTCACCGCCCTGCAAAACCTTAACATCACGCCTTGGGTCGGTATTAGCCGCTGCCAGCCACAACAAGTCACTCGGGCGCATCACACCTGCGGCCTGATAATCAAATAGCGCCACATACTTCATACCCTCGATTTTATTCTCTCGCAGATACTGCTCTACATCGACCTTCAAAGGTCTATCCACGGCGGCATATAGAATCAGCAATCCATACTCCACTACATATCGTGTATCAAACAACTCCACACCTCCTGCGGGCACTGCACGGCGTGGCACTTCAATCGGAGCAACCTCCGACTCGGCATCCACTCCCGTAAGGTCAAAAGCCATCTTACCGCCGAATCCTAACGTTGCCGTAGCGTGGTCCAACACATCCAATATACCCTCGGCACGAATCACGTCACGCTCTACATCTATCCTGCGCAACTTACGCCCCAAGTGCTCCATCGAGCGAATATCATCATCCGCAGATGCAACGACCAGATACTTATTAAACATCATCTGCCCCGCACCCCACAGCGACTGCGCCACCTTATGCGCCTGGCCCTCATATCGCTTCGATATACCCACTATGGCTATATTATGTGACGTACCCTCTACGGGCATAAACAAATCCTCCACTTCGGGTTGTACGGCCAATCGTATCGGAGCAAGAAATATCTTCTCTGTCGCTTCCGATATATATGCATCCTCCTGCGGTGGCACGCCCACAACCGTAGCAGGATATATTGCATCCTTACGATGGGTTATGCAAGTAACGTGGAATTTAGGATAATAATCCTTCAGCGAATAGAATCCTGTATGGTCGCCAAAATCGCCCTCCAGCACCTTCTCCTCCTGCGGGTCCACATAGCCCTCTATCACGAAATCGCAATCCGCAGGAATACGAATATCGCACGTCAAAGCCTTCACCAACTTCACAGGCTTGCGACGCAGAAAACCCGCCAACAGATACTCATCCATATTATCAGGCATCGGGGCAGTCGCTGCATAGGTATATGCAGGGTCACCACCCAGCGCCACAACTACGGGCATCCGCTTACCTAAACGTTTATAGGCATCATAGTGCCTTGCACCCGTCTTATGTATGTGCCAATGCATACCCGTCGTGCGCTTATCGAAACGCTGCATACGATACATTCCCACATTACGCGCTCCCGTCTCAGGGTCAATGGTATTTACCATCGGCAGCGTGACAAACGCTCCACCATCTGACTCCCACGAATGCAACATCGGCAATCGTTCCAAATCGACCTCATCACCCTGCCATACAACCTGCTGGCACTCGCCTCGTCCCGACTCATTCTGCGGAAACCATTTGGCCACATCGGCCAACAGGGGTAACATCCGCATCTTCTCCCACAGCGAAGCCTTTGGCGAAAGCGCATCACCTAACAATGCCGATATTCTCTCACCAATATCCTCCAATCGCTCCACCCCGAGAGCCATCGCCATCCTGCGCTTCGAGCCCATCATATTGGTCACAACAGGGAACTCCGCATCGGTATTCTCAAACAGCAGAGCCTTGCCGCCGCTCTCCGACTTCACCACGCGGTCGGTAATCTCGGCAATCTCAAAGCGTGTTGATACGGGCGTTGTCACCCTTACCAACTCTCCCTCTTGCTCCAAACGGGCGATATATTCTCGCAGGTTTTTATACATTATATAATAATTTACTTATCTCTATCCGAGCGGAGTATAAGGCACTCTATATTTCTCGTCCAATGTCAAAATCGCACCCTCGTGCATAGCCTTATCGGCCAACAGAGCAAACTGCGTAGCATAATATGACTCCTCCAACACCTTCTCAGGCTGCTTACCCGTAATTACTGCGTGCGTAAAAGCCTCCATAATCTCGATTGAGCCATCGTTCTCTGCGCCCACAGTGCTCTCACCTGTTGAGATTGTCACATCCTTCATTATAGGCATACCCGGTGCCAAAGCACTTGTCTCGGCAGCCCAACTTGTACCCGCAAATACCGAGTTGCTCATCACACCACTCTCAATCTGCGCCACCAACTGATGCATACCGCTACCCTTCGGCGCAGGCTCATCGGTATAGTGCATACAGGTTACAAGGTCAATCGTACCCTCTGTACCCAAAATCTGCTCACCCATACCAAAGTGCTTGTTCGAGATGATTGACTCGAAGGTCATATTCACACCATTCGGATATCTAAATATCGCACTCACTGCATCATACACATCGCGTCCATCCTTATTCCAATGCAACAGACTTCCCGAGCCCATAACCTTCTCGGGCAACATACCCATAGCCCACGAGCCATTCTGCAAGTGGTGGCAAGCCAACTCGGTCATCAATCCGCGCGAATACTCGCTATACAGACGCCAATTTATTCTGCGTTCCAACTCGGGCGATGGCACCTCACGACGCCAATCGTTATTGCGATACCAATAATTTCTAATACCAACGACCTTGCCGATTTTACCCTCGTGAATCATCTGCATTGCCCTAGCATACTTGGGGTCGAACAATCGTTGCTGACCGATAAACAGCACGCCATTCATCTCCTTACGGCAGTTATACACCTCCAGCGCCTCATCCAGCGTAAACGCCATAGACTTCTCGCAGAACACCTTCTTACCTGCACGCAAAGCATCCATCGTAATACGTCCGTGCAAATACAACGGAGTCGTTACAATCACGCCTTCGACATTCTTATCCTCCAGCAATTTACGGTAATCGTCATACAACTTCGCCTTCGGGTAATACTGCGCAGCATCCTCCAAATGCGGACGGTAGTCGTCACACAACGCCACCATCTCGACATTGGGCATACGCAACAGATTCTTGATGTGATACAAGCCTCGCGAGCCCGTACCAATCATACCTATGCGAGCCTTCTCGCCCTTCACCTCTTGTTGCGCCTTATCACTGCAAGACTCCAACCAGGGAAACATCGACAACGCCACACCTGCAAGTCCCTTCTTGCCACAATCGGCCAAAAATTCTTTTCTGTTCATCGGTTATATAGTTTTCTTTATCTCTTCATTTTTCCTATCTCACGACACTCCGTCGAGCCATCCGCCCGACAATATATCTCCGAGGCTACATAGCCCTCATATTGTGCCATTATCACATTACGCTTGTTTCGCGGAGCGGCATACAACGCCGTAGATAACACCTCAGCCACCAACGCCGAGCGCCCCTCAACCAATATCAATTCCTCACCCATAGCACGATCACCCGTCATCGGATTTACGATATGATACTCGCCACTCTCTGCACGGCCCGACATCGACATAGCCCCATCCCTTAATTTCACCTCACGGGCCACTGCCGATTTCACCTTCCTATGCTCAACGCCTATCGGCCACCACTCACCATAAGGGTGATGCCCCATAGCCACAATCGAACTATTTCCAAAGTTTATCACCGCCTGCGCGACACCTTCTCTTTCAAACAACCGCCTTATGCTCTCGGCTGCATACCCTTTGGCAAAACCGCCCAAATCTATAGTCGCACCCTCGCGTAACAATCGCACTTTATGCTCCTTGCCGTCAAGCGCATATCCTCCTCGGCCATCACATCCAACCTCCGCATCGACTGCCGTCACATCAAAATATCCCGCCGTTGAGCGACGAAATACCTCGCACAACTCCAAGGCCATAAATAGTTCATCCTCAACCTTGACGCTCTGCCCCACAGCCGTCGCATTTACCATCGCAAGCGGACTACGGCTATCATATCGATTAAACAATCGCTCCAGCCGCTTCACCTCCTGCTCGGCCGCCGTCATCAGCCCTCGGCCCTGCTCCTCGCTCAAGCCCACAGCCAACAACTCCACTCGTGTATGCATCGCGCCAAACGATGAATACACAATAGGGAAATCGGGATTTTTTCGGCTGTAACTTATCGCGGCCACAACGACTCACTATTTACGCGTCAAATACTTCAGCAAATACCAACCAAGTCGCAACACCCAAAGCAGAATGTACAATATGCAGGTCGTAACAACCACATATCCGATTTGGCTGAACACCTCATACCAGGGAGTCGCGAACTTTATTATCGCTACCCAATTAACCACGTTTGCCACCACAAAGCAGCCCAACAATATCCACAACTCACGACGTTTTACGTCGGCAGTTATAACAGTATCTTTCATATCGGGTTAAAGTTTAATATCGTAAATCTGTATCACGCCACACAACTCGCCCTCATCATCTGTCACCAACAATGAATTGACCTTGTGTTGAGTCATCATCTTCTCGGCTTCAATCAGTTTGGCATTCTTATTTATGCTCTTGGGTGAGCGAGTAGCTATATCCATCACATTGATATCGAAGAATTTGGCCTGCAGACTCTCCATTGCACGACGCAAATCGCCATCGGTCACAATACCCAATATCAGACCATTATCCACAATCACAATCAGGCCCAAACCACCGCGTGTCATACGGTGAATCATCTCCGTAGCGCCACAATCCGATGCAACAATGGGCAAATCATTCTTACGCATCACATTACCTACGGTCATCAGCAATCTGCGGCCCAGGCTACCACCTGGATGCAGACGAGCAAAATCCATCGCCGTGAAATCACGAGCCTTCATCAACGCAACAGCCAAAGCATCACCCATAGCCAACTGCGCCGTAGTTGATGTTGTAGGAGCAAGATGCAAGATACAAGCCTCCTCCTTGACACACACATTAAGATGGAAATTCGAATTTTTAGCCAACGTAGATTCAGGATTGCTTGTAATCGAAATCAGTACATTTCCATTACTCTGAATAAACGGGACAATCTTCAACACCTCGTCGGTCTCGCCCGAGTGCGACAATGCTACGACAACATCCTCCGACGAAATCATACCCAAATCGCCGTGGAAGGCCTCACCGGGATGCAGATAGAAACTCGGAGTGCCCGTCGATGCCAATGTAGCCGCAATCTTACGGCCTATCAGGCCCGACTTGCCCATACCCGTCAAAATAACCTTTCCCGCACAGGCTAAGATACTATCTACAGCACCTACAAATTGTTCATCCAACTCAGCCGCCATATGCGTCAAGGCATCAGCCTCCTTGTGCAGCGTCTCGCGAGCCAGAGTTAAAATATCGTGTGATGTCAATGAGTTCATCTATATTTAAGTTTTTATTTATTTTTCACCTTTTACTTGGCTGGCGATATTACAGCAATGATTTGATTAGGCCTTCCAACTCCTCCAGACGCAACATATTCGGTCCGTCGCTCAAAGCATTATCGGGGTCGGGATGTACCTCAAAGAAGAAACCATTTGCACCAAAAGCCTTTGCCGCTTGTGCCATAGCGGGCACAAATTCTCGGTTACCACCCGTCTTACCACCTGCAGCACCGGGACGCTGAACGCTATGCGTGCAATCCATCATAACCGTAGGCGCAATCTTCAACATATCGGGTATGTTACGAAAATCGACAACAAGATTATTATATCCGTACATATTACCACGCTCTGTAAGCCATACCTCCTCGGCTCCCGACTTAACAGCCTTCTCATATGGATACTTCATATCCTCTCCCGAGAGGAACTGCGCCTTCTTGATATTTACGATACGACCTGTCGCAGCAGCAGCCACCAACAAATCGGTCTGACGGCACAAGAATGCAGGAATCTGCAACACATCAATCACTTCGCCCGCAGGAGCAGCCTGCCACGCCTCGTGAATGTCGGTACATAATTTCAAGCCCCACTTACGCTTAACATCGTCCATCATCTGCAAGCCCTTATCAAGCCCCACGCCACGATACGACGAAAGCGACGTGCGGTTAGCCTTGTCAAACGAAGCCTTGAAGATTATATCCACGCCCAAACGTTCGTTAATACCAACCAACGTCTCGGCAACCTTATCCAGCAATTCAGCCGACTCTATAACGCACGGCCCTGCTACAAATCTTTTCATATCTTTTGTCTATTTTAATCTTACAATGATTGCGCCTGCAAGAACTCCTCGGCACGCTCCAAATCTTCAGGTGTATCAATTCCGACAGTCTCGACATCCGAAATACCTACACCAATCTTATATCCATTCTCCAACCAACGCAACTGTTCCAACTTTTCGGCCAACTCCAGCGGCGACTGTGGCAACGATGTAATCTCACGCAACACCTCACTGCGGAAGGCATACATACCTATATGCTTGTAGAATGTGTGTTTTTTAAGCCAATCCTCACGCTCCACACCACGCAGATAGGGAATCACCGAACGCGAGAAATATATCGCACGCGACTCCTTATCGAGTACCACCTTCGGCGAATTGGGATTCTCCAACGCCTCAATGCCGTCTGCCTCACTGAAGGGTTTTACCAAAGTTGCAATATCGGTTTTTTCATCCTCAAAGCACTTCATTATAGCCCTCAACTGCGACTCCGCGATAAAAGGCTCATCGCCCTGAACGTTTATCACAACATCATACTCCTCGCCTACTTTTTGATACGCCTCCCAGCAACGGTCCGTACCGCTCTGATGATTGAGAGAGGTCATAATGGCACGGCCACCAAAAGACTCCACAACCGATGCTATACGTTCATCGTCTGTGGCTACAGCAACGCTTGAGATAACCTTGGCAACTTGCTCATACACACGCTGTATGACAGGTTTACCACCCAACAGAGCCAATGGCTTGGCCGGGAAACGAGTCGATGCATAACGCGCAGGTATCAAAACTATGAATTTGAGTGCCTTATCCATTTTACCTAAAGTATTACTTAAACTCAACTTTATTTTAATGCAATCGCCAAAACATCCTCTATTCTCTTAACATAGTGGAAGTTAAGCCCTGCAACATACTCTTTCTTAATCTCCTCAACATCCTTGCGGTTATCCTCGCACAAAATCAACTCATTGATTCCCGCGCGCTTAGCTGCCAAAATCTTCTCCTTGATTCCACCCACGGGCATCACTCTGCCGCGCAGGGTCATCTCGCCTGTCATCGCTATGCGCTCCTTGACCTCGCGGCCTGTGAATGTTGATACGATTGATGTTACCATCGTAATACCTGCCGAGGGGCCATCCTTCGGAATAGCACCTTCGGGAACGTGGATGTTGATGTTATACTTCTCAAAACGCTCGGCCTCAATACCCAACTCCTCGTGATGCGCCTGCACCCACTCGTAGGCTATCGTAGCCGACTCCTTCATCACATCACCCAAATTACCCGTTAGGTTCAAAGCGCCCTTGCCAGGTGTAAGAACTGACTCGATATAGAGGATGTCGCCACCAACGGCTGTCCACGCCAAGCCTGTAACCACACCAATCATACCTGCAATTTCGTACTCGTCGTTGCGGAACTTGGGTTTTCCCAAAATCTTCTCAATGTCGGCAGCCGTAATTTCAGGGGCGAAAGCCTCCTCGAAAGCGATATGCTTTGCTCGCGCACGCACCAACTTTGCGATATGCTTATCCAACGAACGAACACCCGACTCGCGAGTATAGTCCGAAATAATCTTTTCCAATATCTCCGCCGACAATACAAACTCGCCATCCTTAACGCCGTGCGCCTCGCACTGCTTACGCACCAAATGCTCGTCGGCAATGCGCACCTTATCCTCCAAGATATATCCAGGGATATTAATCATCTCCATACGGTCACGCAGCGCTGGATTGATAGCACCAATATCGTTGGCCGTAGCGATAAACAGCACCTTCGACAAATCGTACTCGGTATCGAGATAGTTATCGTGGAATGTAGTATTCTGCTCGGGGTCCAACACTTCCAGCAATGCGCTCGAGGGGTCGCCGTGATTGCTTACCGTAATCTTATCGACCTCATCGAGGATAATCACAGGATTAGACGAACCGCAACGCTTAATAGTCTGGATAATACGGCCCGGCATTGCTCCGATATATGTGCGACGGTGACCGCGAATCTCCGACTCATCGTGCAGACCACCCAACGAGATACGGCCAAACTTACGCCCCAAAGCCGTCGCCACCGAGCGACCGAGCGAGGTCTTACCAACTCCCGGAGGGCCATACAAGCACAAAATAGGAGACTTCAAATCGCCCTTGAGTTTAATTACGGCCAAGTGCTCCAAGATTCTATCCTTAACCTCCTCCAGACCGAAGTGGTCGTCATCGAGTTGCTTGCGAGCACACTCCAAGTCGAGATTATCCTTCGTAACATCGTTCCACGGCAACTCCAACATAAGTTGCAGATATGTCATCTGCACCGAATACTCCGCAACCGCAGGATTCAAGCGCTCAACCTTCTGCAACTCCTTCTCGAAGAGTTCGCCTATCTCCTTATTCCAATTCTTCTTTGCAGCCTTCTCGCGCATCTGCTCAATCTCGGCATCGGCACCATCGCCCAACTCATCCTGAATGGTACGCATCTGCTGCTGCAGGTAGTAATCGCGCTGCTGCTTGTCAATCTCTCGCTTAACCTTCTCCTGAATCTCATTCTTGAGTTCGGCCATCTGCTGCTCACGCACCAAAATCTCCAGCAACTTACGCGCACGCGCCAGCAAGCCCGGAGCCTCCAACAACGCCTGACGGTCATCGTCCGAGAAATCCATATTGGAGCATACGAAGTTAATCAGTCCTCGTGGCGAGTCTAAATTCTTCAACGCGAACACAGCCTCCTTGGGCATCGAGGGCGAAATGTTGATGATATTGAGCGACACCTCGCGCACAGAATCAACCAACGCCTGAAACTCTACGTTGTTTTCATCGGGCTGCGAATCGCGAATTGTATGCACCACAGCCTTGAGATAGGGCTCCGATTGGAGATATTCGCCAACCTCAATCTTTTCCAAGCCGCTCAATATAACCGTTAGATTGCCGTTAGGCATCTCTAAAATCTTGATAATTCGGGCCGCAGTACCGACCTTGTACATATCGTCGGGAGAAGGAATCTCCACTTCGCTCTCGCGCTGCAACACAGCACCCAACAGGCCTCCCGAGGCATTAACATCGCGCACCAACTTGATGCTCTTCTCGCGGCCTACCGTAATGGGGGTAATAGCGCCTGGGAAAAGCACCGAACTACGCAACGAAAGTATAGGCAGCGATTCGGGAATTGCGACATTCTCCACTATATCCTCACCGCTGGTAATGATGGGCACCACCTGATGACGGCCATCAAGCAAATCGGGCAGAGCCTCCAAATCTGTCAAATCAATATTTTTCTTCTTACTCATAATTACAATATTCTCGATTGCAAAAATAGTAATTTTTTGCCACACTGAGAAAATCTTTTAGTTATATTAACTAACAAACAAAAAAATCACCTCAAAAAAGGTGCAAAAAATTATGAATCGCCACATCTTTAGCAAAACAATGGGGCTATCCAACAAGTTTGTTGTGTAGCCCCATTGTTTGTTGCGAAATTCTCGCATCAATAACATTTACGATTTTCGTAGTTACATAAAAATCAGCGATTCGATAAAGATGACTAAAACTCCCGCAAAGTAGCCGAGCAACATAACTGACGATATATTTTTCAGATACCACGAAAAATCAATCTTCTCCAAGCCCATAGCCACGACTCCTGCTGCCGAGCCTATAATAAGCAGACTACCACCAACGCCAGCACAATAGGTCAGCAGCAACCAGAACAAACCATTTTCAGTAAAGAATTGCATATATTGCGGGTCATCGGCAGAGGCAATCATCGCCTCATCGGCAACTGGATACATACCCATACACGCTGCAACCAACGGCACATTATCTACGATTGACGACAATATTCCGACTGTCGAAGCAATAGCAAAGACTTCGTGAACATTCTTATCGAGGAAATCGGCAGCCGATGACAGTATACCCGCCGACTGAAGGCCCGCCACAGACATCAATATACCCAAGAAAAAGAGTATTGTAGACATATCTATTCGGTGCAGGACTTTCGACACACGGTGTTGCAAATCCTCTTCGACCCCTTTCCTATCGTAGAGTATCTCGATTAGTATCCACATTGCGCCAAGCGACAACATAATGCCGACATAAGGAGGCAACCCCACCGCACTCTTGAATACGGGCACAAAAAGCAGGCTCAAAACACCCGCCAATAGCACACCTCGGCTGACACGAGGGCCGACGTTATACTGCTGGTTATCGGCCTGTTGCATATAATCAGCACTCAATAGCGGAGCATTGCGAAATTTACGCGCAACGACATAGGTAGGAATAAGCAACGAGACTACGCTCGGCAAGAAAAGATAACCCACCAGACCACCTGCATTAACATTACCCTGCATCCATAGCATTATTGTTGTAACATCTCCAATGGGCGACCAAGCGCCACCACTATTGGCCGCGATAATTACGATGGCTGCAAACAACAATCGGTCTGCTCTTTCGGGTATAATACGACGCAACAACATAACCATAATGATTGTTGTGGTCATATTATCCAACACAGCCGAAAGGAAGAAGGTCAAAATGGAGAGCAACCACAGCAGATGGAACTTATTTCTGGATGTGATACGGCGGGTGATAACGCTAAATCCTCCGTGAGTATCAATAACTTCGACAATCGTCATTGCTCCAATCAGGAATATCAGCGTCTCGCAGGTTGTACCCAGATGCTCGACAAGCCTATCACTAACATCGCCCGTATGCAGAGCGAAAACCGACCATATAAGGCCAAACATAAATAGGGCTGTCGCAGCCTTGTCAATTTTGATTTTGTGTTCAAGAGCGATACATCCATATCCGATAACGAATACGGCAATCATCATTATAATCATAAAACTTCGTTTGATTCGATAAAACAACTTATTTTCAGACACACCCGATTTATCTTGAAAAGGGTGTATTCAAGATGTACAAAGACAATATGGAATCCAAACGTGGGCTAAATGATTATATGGCGCAAGAAATAGATATATTTATCTATCGTACGCGAAAAGCCTACAAGGCAGGAATTATGGACTGCTATAATAGCATTTACGAAATGTGAATAATGCGCTCCAAATGCGTGATGATGAGAATGATGTACTTTAGGAGAGACACTAAACGTAATATTATTCTCGTTGATGACTACGCCTTCTGAATTGGGGTCTCCCGATATGGTGAGATTTTCGAAAGTTTCACTACAAGGAACAACCTCAGACACAACATCTGCATCCGTCGCAGAGAGAGATGTTGCACCATAAACAAATAGTAAAAAGAGTATTGAAACTAACCTATTCACACTGCAAATATAAGTTTTTTCTCATATACTATCAAGAATGTAGCCACACAAAAAAATCTATTGCAGAAATAAAAAAATTACAACCAAACGAAAAAATTACTACTTTTGCGGCATTCATATATTATGGGAAATATGCAAGAACTTGAATTATGGACTCTCATCCCCTTTGCTATTATGCTATTAAGCATAGCCGTTATGCCACTCATAGCGGGAAAATGGTGGGAGAATAATCTACACAAATTATACGTCGCATTGGCATTATCCATTCCAACGGGATATTACCTAATAACAAACGGAATGGGCGAAAACCTGCAACATCAAATGCTGAAGGATTATCTACCGTTTATAATCCTGCTGGGAGCGCTATTTACCGTAACGGGCGGCATTCGCATCTATGGCGACGTACAGGCACGCCCTCGTAACAACACATTCATTATGGCCATAGGCTACATACTCGCTTCGTTTATCGGAACTACGGGCGCCGCTATGTTGCTGATTAGACCGTTGCTGGAATTTAACAAGCAACGAGAGCACAAGGTGCATACCGTTCTGGTATTCATTGCATTGGTGGCCAACTGCGGAGGTATCCTAACACCGCTTGGCGACCCACCATTGTTTTTGCTATATTTACGAGGTGCGGAGTTCTCGTGGTTTATGAATATGTTGCCCGAGTGGATGGTTGTAGGAGGCGTGATTCTCTTCGGATATTATTGGGTAGATAAATACATCTATTATCACAAGGAGCACATTGCCAACGTAATGGCCGATTTCAGAGAGAAATCGCCCGTCTATTTACGAGGCAGAATAAATATCATCTATCTGATTTGCATCATCTTGACCGTTGCATACGTCAATCCGTCACATATGCCACAAATGGCAGCCGAGGATGCCCCGCTCAGAGTGAGTGCAATGCGCGAGATTATACTCATTATCATCGCCTTATTCTCAATCCTCACAACACGCCGCGGCGTACGCGAGTCCAACCACTTCTCGTGGGAGCCCCTTATTGAAGTGGCAGTTGTTTTCATTGGCATATTCGCAACGATGACTCCTGCGTTAATCTATCTGAACGCCAACGCCACATCGTTGGGTCTGCAAACGCCCGAGCAGTTCTTCTACGGTGCAGGATTCTTATCCGCATTCCTGGATAATTCGCCAACGGCTGTAGCATTCCACACCGTTGCGCAAGGCATACCTCACGCTGCTGACGCTATTATGGTAGCAGGCGTACCACAGGAGATTCTACGAGCCATATCATTAGGTGCAGTATTCTTTGGAGCGCTGACTTACATAGGCAATGGCCCTAACTTTATGGTCAAATCGATAGCCGAGCATAATGGCGTCAAGATGCCGAGTTTCTTTGGATATATATTCCGTTTCTCGTTGATAATTATGTTACCCGTATATATAATCGTACAACTAATATTTTTATAGGGCGCACAATACAGACCGCATTTATTTCGTCCCAGCGACAAACAAAATCAAGGCTGCCAACCCTCACGGTTAGCAGCCTTGTTACTTAATGAGCAATCGTAACGATTACTCTGCGGGAGCCCACTTGCAACGCACGGGAGAGACGATTGCTCCCTCCTCCTTGAGTTGCTTCATAGCCTTTTCAACCTCTTTCTTATCAAGACCGCTCAACTCGGCAATCTTACCTGCATTCAAAGGAGTACCCGCCTCCTTCATTGTAGCCAATACTTTCTCTTTTGCTTCCATAATCTTTTCGTTTTATTAGTTCATTATCAGGTATTACCTATTTATTTATAAAAAAGTTTACTTCTTCCAAATATAGCGGAAGTTGAATCGGCGGTTAGGCGCTGTATCGCCGTGAGTACAGAGCGAGATAACATCGTCGATATTTTGAGGATTATCGGCCCACTTGAAATCGAAGGTCATCTTGCTACCCTTTAGATTCATTCTCTCGCGCGCAACACGCAATTCCAATGCCTTATCGCTCACTGCCAACTCCACGTCCGATACTTTAACCCAAGCGTGCGACGCCTCGTCATACTTACACAGCATCTTCTCCGACACCATATAATCATAACCACACCAACCTGTCTGCGCATCCTGGTCGGCATCAACGAAGAGCATCATCCAATTAAGGTCAGTCTTTGGTGTAAGTTTTTCGGCTGTTTCAGCATAGAAATAGAGGTTATCACCATCGCAAGCCACCTTGCACTCCACAATATCATTTCGGCCGCTCTTGTCGGTATAATGCAAGTCGCCATAGCCATTATGGTCGCGGTGAGCCGTATCGCCTTTGGTATCACGATAAGCGACCTCTACGGCCTTCCAATCGGCCATATTACCATCAACCTTAATACTTACCTCGCCTCTATTTTCAGGTATCGGGCGCACACCCTTATAGCGACGGATATTCTGCACCATCTGCATATAATAGTTGTCGGTATATCCATCCTTCATCGGGGCGATGGTACGGTTATACTCGGCATTATATTGGTCAACAAAATAGAACGGATTTTTACGTCCCAAGAAACTATCGAGATTGGGGGCAGGATAACCTCCAGGGTCGAAGCCACTACGATATTTACCCGCAGTCCACTCATTCCAATCGTTCAGATAGACAAAATCGGGGTCTACCTGCAAAGCATCATCCCAACGCTCCTGGAAATATATTCCATAGCGCACAGGGTCCAAAACCTCCTTATTATCCATATATGGCACTTTGGCCTTAATCGGCATATCGCAAGCATCCATTGCAGGCTCGCCACTCTCTTTCGACCAACTCTTACCGACCATTGTCATAGGGTGCTGGGCGGGTGTTACCGACAACTGCTCGTAACGACCTTTCCAAGTCGCGGCGCGCTCTTCGGGCTTCATATTACGCACACGCTCGTCGTTGAGTTCAAGGCCGAAAGACCAATTACCCTCGGTGCCGACATAGCGTTTGCCTGCCCACTCATAATAACCCCACCACATATTGCGCAGAGTAAAGAACTGCTTAACCTCATCGGAATAGTCGGCAAAATTCTTCTCGCCACCGCCTACGTTGGCATCTACACTCGGCGTAGCATTGTAGAGCAACAAAGGCTTGCCATCCCAATAGAACCAAAGGTCCTGATAGCGAGGATTGCGATAGAACTTATCGTAGAGTTGATGTACAACAGTAATCACATTACCATTGAAGGCCCAGAAACAGAACTTGGGCACTTTATTACCCTCTTTCTTCATCTGTGTCATTGTACGCAACACAACCTCCCACTCATCCCAATAGAGTACGGCATTGGTAACGTCGAAAATAATCATATCGACACCCGCATCGGCAAGCATCGACATATCCTTGCGGATAACATATTCATCCTGGCTCAAGAAATAGCCCACCTCGGGCTCGCCCCAATGGAACGAATTATAGCCTTTCCACGCAGGGTTATTACTATCACGGCTGGCATTGACATCCTCTGCCAACACACGGCTCACATCTGCTCCATAAGGTTTTCCTGAATGAAGATTCTGCGTATGCCAAGTAACATAGAAGATACCAACAGTACGCTCCTTATCACTCTTCAAAGGAGCCTCCTCGGCGATAGGCATCACACGACCTACATCATCCGTAGCAACCCAAGTATCGGGATATATATCTCGATAATATTTCTCCTCTTTTACTTGTGCCTCTGCCGCAAAGCATACGCCTACGACAAATAATAACATCGAAATTTTTCGTAACATCATATTGGGAATTTAGGTTAAATCAATTTTTATCCGACTAATATGGCGCACTGCAATACATATAGGCCCAGAAACTATTGGGGGCACTTTGACGCGCCATAGCCTTTTGACCGCTATTCATATATTGCGAGAAACGCTTAAAATCGTTCAAACGCGACTGTCGCACAGGGAAACGCTCATAGATAGTCTTATCGATATAAGCATAGAGAATCAACGCCTCCTCGTAATACAGCGGCATCTTATGTCCAGCGTATGCTCCCGGAGCATACTTATCGAACATCTTTCCAAAGTTTTCAATATCGCAGATTGCCAACAAGCCACACAATAGCACATCGACAATCTTTTTATTCGTAGGATACATCTGCAACAATCGCGATGACTCGTCAAGCAACGCCATCTGTCCGTGCAAACCGTGCGCACCCACCGACACATCACTCGGCTCTGAAGGTCGTGGAACGGGATTAGCCTTCAACGCTGCAAGTTGCTCCCAACGAGGTTTCAGCCACGCTCCGTGACACGTTGTATGAGAGAGTATGGTGAGATACTTCTCCGCCAATATCGCATCACCTTTGCGCAGATAGGCATCGGCCATTATTCGCAACGAACGGAACGAGAAGCCCAAACGAGAGTGCTCGTTCAAGAGATACATCAAATGAATAACCTCGTCATCGATACCCATACTCTTATAGAGCAATGAATTATAGTATATACCAACAAACTCATTTCTCTCCATAAAATAGAAGTCATCGGGAGAGGTTACACCATACTCAAATGCTCTGTTAGCAAGCATATCGGTCTCCAACAGAGCCAACACTGCATAGCGCTTTAGCGCACCATCGTTAAGTGCTACCTCGGGAGTAACAAACTCCAAAATCTCCTCCCACTTCTGCTCCTCGGCAAGGTGTTCCACTTTATGTATTCTCTCGCGGAAAGCACAATCCAAATCACTTACCGAAACATAGAATCCCGCGCACAACAACACAGCAGGCAAAACAATATAGATTAATGCCGTAGCAAAGCGGCCACGTTTAGGAGTCACAACCGTCTTACCACCCTTCGGAGTATTATTAGCCTTATAATCGTCACTATATTTCGCAAGAATAGGGCGACGCACAAACAAACGGGCCGCGATGGCAACCAACGCCATTATAATCACCCACACAAACGACCACTCCAAATCACGATAGAGACATTGACGCGCCACAAATATCGCAGTAGGAATATATGCCGCCCACATCAACTTCTCGATTTTCAAAACCCTCCACAGAGTATATGATGCCAAAGCCATAACAGCCCACGCAAAAAGAGTCTGCAAAGCCGCCGCAACCCACGTCCAACGATAGAATTGCAACAAAAATGCACCCAAATAACGCAATGCATCACCAGGCAAGCGCACCTGAAGATGGGTAAAGTCGGGAAGCGTCGAGAAGAAACTATACTCCTCCATCCACTGCAATGTTTCGGGATAGGCTACAATCCAGAAAACAAAGACCAACGGAATGAGCAACAACGACTGAATCAACAATATCTTTTTCATATTATTTCTCTAAATTTTCTTTACAACCCACTGCGGCCTCAAACGACTCTGCCGCACTCAAAAATATTAATTTACCGAACGTGCCGCTTTACTATCCTGACTATCACGGCCCGTACCCGCATCGAGCAACTCCAACAATCGCTCTTTGGGCAGACTCACTTTACCCATCATAAATTCGGGGATATTATACGACTTCAAACGCCATTGATTATGCTTGGGATTACGCTGGGGCAACAAAAATGCACGACCACACGTTCCATCCTCGGCAACGTGTGCGATATACACACGCGCATAGCGGCTATCCAAACGACGGCTCGCCACGACTTTCCAACGACTTGTCGATGACCACGAGTGATAACTCTCGCTATCGTCACTATTGATAGGCGATACATCGACCAACTCACCATCCGACAAACGCATCATCTCCATATCAGACTCCTCGTGCCAAACAGGGAACGTACCATACGCCAATTTTGCATACATCAGATATTGACCATCGGGCGAAATACGCGGATAGCCAATACTGCCTCCACGCAGACGGGTATTGTAAACCGTATCGACCTCATCGCCCAAAGTCATCGTATTGCGGTCGAACTTAACTCGCAACAAATCGTAATGAAGGTCACGACGCTCCATCGGCATACGTACGCTATCTGCCGAGCAGAAATAGATATACTCACCATCGGGCGACCACTCGGGATAGGTCTCCCAACGTGTAAGTTCGTTGAAACGCTCATCGGCCAACACCTTACCCGTTTCGGTATCGAAGATTATAAGGTCCGAGGCCGTATCATACGTTTCATTCTCACGGCTACCCTCAACATAGAAACTTTGGAACGTAAGATTCGACGAATAAGCCACATATCGGCCTTTGGGATTCCAGCGAGGATATGTACCCTGCTTTTTAGGGCCTACCGTAGCCAAGTTGGTCTTACTCAACTGACCATTTTGCCAAAACACCGTACCTCCATTATCGCTACGCGAATGGAACATCATCGTTTCGGGCGAATGAGCGCAGAACGAATGACAGTTCACGCAACCCATATTATTTACCGAGTTATCTACCAGCACCTCCTCGTTGAACGACGACAACTCACGCTGATAAATACCCATCTGCAACCAACCCTCATAACCAGGCTCGATAAGACGATACGACACCCACTCATCTATTTTATCCTGCGAGATAAAGATTTCGAACGGAGCATACTCCACACCTTCGGGATTATCGCCACCCCACGCACGCACCTTAACGCCGAGCGTTGCACCCGCATTAGCCTCAAGCATATCGCGCCATTTTGCCATAGGGATATCAACAACGCCCTTACGGCTCTTGACTGTCAACAACTCCTGGCCGTCGCGCATAAACACAGCCTCAAGATGCTCGACGCCTTCAATCATAAAGTTAAGCGGTGCTATATTGACAGGAACAGTCACACCAACATAATCGGGGAAAATTGGCGGCATAGCATCCACCTTATCCTTCACACCTTCGGGATGAGAGCCACAAGCAAACAGAAACGCCGAGGCTAACACCACCAACAATCTTCTCATATAGTTTATATTCATAATTCAAGTATAATTAGAATACAAATATAAACATTTTTATCGAATCTACACCCCTAAACGAACATCTTTAAGCAAAAAAGAGAGCAAATGAGTAAAACTTTTGCAACAGTTGTGGAAAAATAGTTGAGCATCATAAGGTATCATCAATAAAATTTACTATTTTTGCAGTCGAGTTATGCGCGAGACTTATTTTGGGGATGAGGCGTAAGATTAGGATATTTCAAGACGTGAAGTCTGCAAAAATTTCAAGTCTGCGCCAACATTTTGATACAAAGCGCAATAGCATAGAATAAAAAGAAAATTCAAACAAAAAAACAGATAAGAAAATGAAAGCAATCGTTAAAACAGACTTCAATTTCAAAGGCCAGAAGAGCCACTATGTAGGCAAGGTGCGTGACGTATACAGCATCGACGACCAATATCTGGTTATGGTAGTTTCGGACCGCATTTCGGCATTCGACGTCGTTTTGCCCGAGGGTATTCCTTTCAAGGGACAGGTACTCAACCAGATAGCAGCCAAGTTCCTCGACGCTACAAACGACATTCTTCCCAACTGGAAAATCGCTGTACCCGACCCTATGGTAACCGTAGGTCACAAGTGCGAACCTTTTAAGGTTGAGATGGTTATCCGTGGCTACCTTTCAGGTCACGCTTGGAGAGAGTACAAGGCGGGCAAGCGCACAATCTGCGGCGTAGAGATGCCCGAGGGTATGGTCGAGAATCAGAAGTTCCCCGAGCCTATCATCACCCCCACAACCAAGGCCGACGAGGGTCACGACGAGGATATTTCAAAGGAGGACATCATCGCACAGGGTATCGTAAGCCGTGAGGATTACGAGCAGTTGGAGGCATACACTCGCGCTATCTTCCAGCGCGGAACAGAGATTGCAGCGAAGATGGGCTTGATTTTGGTTGACACAAAGTACGAGTTCGGTAAGAAGGATGGCAAGATTTACTTGATGGACGAGATTCATACACCCGACTCATCACGCTACTTCTACGCCGAGGGTTACGAGGAGCGTTTGGCTGCAGGCGAGAAGCAGAAGCAGCTCTCAAAGGAGTTTGTTCGTGAGTGGTTGATGGCTAACGGCTTCCAGGGTCAGGAGGGCCAGCAGGTTCCCGAGATGACTCCCGAAATCGTGGATAGCATCACAGAGCGTTATATTGAACTCTACGAAAATATCGTTGGCGAGAAGTTCGTAAAGGCAGAGTCAGACGATGTAGAGGCTCGTATCGAGAAGAACGTGAGCGACTTTTTGGCTACGTTGTAAGCCATTTTTGCTCAATAAAACCAATAGGTTGTCGGTAAATTTTCTCCGACAACTTATTTTTTTGCGCCAAAACGAGGATTTTTAGGCATCACAAAGGCTAACAACATCAAAATATTGCTATCTTTGCAAAATAGTTTGCGCGCGCACGACGCGACACCCACACGCGAGAGCATCAAGAGTGGCGTAGCGGCAATGGCGACAAGGCAAACCTTTAGCACTGACAAACAAATAATAAACACAAAATAGTTATGGTAGCAGACAAGTACACACCGCAAGACATAGAGTCAAAGTGGTATGAGTATTGGATTGAAAACAAACTTTTCCACTCGGAGCCTGATGCTCGCGAGCCTTACACAATAGTTATTCCGCCCCCCAACGTAACAGGTATGTTGCATATGGGCCATATGTTGAACAACACGTTGCAGGATGTGTTGATGCGTCGCGCTCGTCAGGAGGGCAAGAATGCTTGCTGGGTACCGGGTACCGACCACGCATCTATCGCTACGGAGGCTAAAGTGGTGGCAAAACTCAAGGCCGAGGGTATTGACAAGGCGACACTTACCCGTGAGGAGTTCTTGGCTCACGCGTGGGAGTGGAAGGAGAAGCACGGCGGCATCATCCTCAAGCAGTTGCGCAAGTTGGGCGCATCGTGCGACTGGGACCGCACTTGCTTTACAATGGACGAGGCCCGCACCGAGAGCGTAATCAAGGTATTCTGTGACCTCTACGAGAAGGGCAAGATTTATCGTGGCGTGAGAATGGTCAACTGGGACCCCTCGGCAAAGACTGCGCTCTCGGATGAAGAGGTAATCTACAAGGAGTCACAGGGTAAACTCTACTATCTGCGTTATATGGTAGAGGGTTCAGACCGTTATTTGGTTGTCGCTACGACACGTCCCGAGACTATCTTGGGTGATACAGCCGTATGCCTCAACCCCAACGACGAGCGTTACAAGGATATTCCCGAGGGAGCGCGCGTAATCGTACCGTTGGTAGGTCGTTCGATTCCTATCATCCGCGACGAGTATGTCGATATCGAGTTCGGTACGGGTGCGTTGAAGGTTACACCTGCCCACGACGTTAACGACTATATGTTGGGTGAGAAGTACAACTTGGAGACTATCGACATCTTCAACGACGACGGCACAATCAACGACAAAGTGGGTATGTATGTAGGTATGGACCGTTTCGAGTGCCGCAAGGTTATCGAGGGCGACTTGCAGGCCGCAGGCTTGATGGAGAAGGTCGAGGCTTACACCAACAACGTAGGTTATTCAGAGCGTACGGGTGTGGCTATCGAGCCTAAACTCTCGATGCAGTGGTTTATGTCGATGCAGGAGATTGCCGAGCCCGCAACAAAGGCCGTATTGGAGGATTCTATCAAGTTTATCCCCGCAAAATATAAAAACACATACCGCCACTGGATGGAGAACATCAAGGATTGGTGTATCTCACGCCAATTGTGGTGGGGCCAGCGTATTCCTGCTTACTACCTGCCAAAGGGAGGCTATGTAATCGCAGAGACTGCCGAGGAGGCACTCATCAAGGCTCGCGCAAAGGCTGGCGACGAGAGCCTGCAGTTGAGCGATTTGAGTCAGGATGAGGACGTGCTGGACACTTGGTTCTCATCGTGGTTGTGGCCTATCTCTGTATTTGACGGCATCCGCAACCCCGACAACGAGCAGATACGTTACTACTACCCCACTTCTGACCTTATCACAGGCCCCGATATCATCTTCTTCTGGGTGGCACGTATGATTATGGCCGGTTACGAGTATCGCGGTGAGAAACCTTTCGGAAATGTATATTTCACAGGTATCGTACGCGACAAGTTGGGCCGCAAGATGTCGAAGCAGTTGGGTAACTCACCCGACCCACTGGATTTAATTGCACAGTATGGTGCTGACGGTATGCGTGTAGCGATGATGCTCTCATCATCGGCCGGTAACGACGTGATGTTCGACGAGGCGTTGTGCGAGCAGGGACGTAACTTCGGCAACAAGATTTGGAACGCCTACCGCTTGATTTCGATGTGGCAGGTGGATGATAATATGGAGCAGAGCGAGAACAACCGCTTGGCCGTAGAGTGGTTTGGCCACACTTTGTCGAAGGCTATAGGCGAGATTAACGATATGTTCTCATCATACCGTATCTCGGAGGCATTTATGCGTATCTACAAACTCTTCTGGGACGACTTCAGCGGTTGGTACTTGGAGATTGTAAAGCCCGCATATCAGCAGCCCGCCGACAAGACTACTATGGAGGCTACACGCCACTACTTCGATTTGTTGATGCGCCTTGTACATCCGTTTATGCCTTTCGTTACGGAGGAGATTTGGCAGGACTTGGCACCTCGCGCCGAGGGCGAGTCTATTATGTATGCCCCGATGCCCAAGGCCGAAGAGGTAAACGAGGCATTGCTTGCTCGTTTTGCTTTGGCAACAGAGGTGATTACAGGTGTGCGCAATGTGCGTAAGCAGAAGAACATCGCACAAAAGGAGGCTTTGACCCTCAACGTAATCGAGGACGAAAACTACCCGAAGGAGTATGCTCCCGTCATTGCCAAGATGTGTAACCTCGCAGAGATTAACTCAATCAGCGAGAAAGAGCCTACAGCCGATGCCTTTATCGTAAAGACTACACAATACTTTGTGCCGATGGGCGACAAGATTGACGTCGAGGCCGAGATGAAGAAACTCACTGATGAACTCACTTATCTTGAGGGCTTCCTTGGCAGCGTAATGAAAAAACTCTCTAACGAGCGTTTCGTAAACTCTGCACCCGAGAAGGTTGTGGCCAACGAGCGCGCAAAGAAGGCTGATGCCGAAGCAAAGATTGCTGCTATAAAAGAGCGTATGGAGGCACTTAAATAAGCGTCACTTATGTTCAGACGAATCATACCATTGCTACTCGCGCTTGCAGTCGGGCTTACAGCCTGTGACCGCAGGCGCGATGGCGTATGTATGAGCGTCAGCAAACTCCCTTCACACACGATTTATCCACCTTCGGTGGAGTACGACCCGCATTTCTGGTCACAAAACATCGCAATGCGTGGCATTGACTCTACGGCGTGGGATATGGTCTGCCGCAGAGTAGAGCAGATGGGGCTAAAACGTATGCGTATGATGGTTATGCCATCGTGGTGGGAGCCCGTAAATGACAACGACAATCCCGACGAGATTGCTTGGGAGAATCTTACGCTATCATCGGTTGAGATGCAGTCGTTGTACAAGACGTTGGATTTGGCCGAGAGGAATAAAATCGACATCACGATGGTTATGTGGGGCTGCCACAAACGCTGCAACCACATAATCGACGAGAGATACCGCTCTGCGGAGTTGTATTTTCTTGCAGAAGATAACTCGACAGAGGATTGGTGTGTGCCGTCGAAGAATATGGAGGAGTGGGCCGAGGCTACATCGGCTATTTTGCAACATCTTATCCTGCAAAAGAAATACACCTGCATCAAGGCTTTTACGCTGATGAATGAGCCGAGTTGGTCGTACAGGATTGACGGCGAGGTCGATGCCGACCACTACACGCAGATGTGCCACACGCTGAACGAGCGATTGGAGCGAGATGGTGTCCGCAACAAATTACAGTTCAACCTATCGGATGATGCCGAGAATATACATTTCCTACGACACTCCGTAAATAGTGTCAACGACATTGCCGACTGCTACAACTCTCACACCTACAAATTTGGTTACGAAACACCCAATAGCGAGATTGAGGCTTGGGAGAGGGCCAATATCGAAGTTGTAAAACCGACGGGTAAACCACATTACATCGGGGAGTTTGGCTCGAATCAGAATGTAGGCTCATCGCGTCAAAAGGATATTGACCTCTACGAGCGAGGTGTGTTGATGGCTCGCATAGCCCTATCGCTGATGAATGCTGGTGCGGCGGGTGTGAGTTATTGGTCGCTTTTGGATGAATATTACGCGTTCACCGACTCCTACGGCTCGATGCAACAATTGGGGCTTTGGCGCTCGGCAAAGAGCGAGTACGAGAGTGAGCCATACTATAATAATATAAAGTGTGATTTCGAACTGCGCCCACAATATTGGGCCTATTCGCTCCTGACGCGCCATATCGGCAGAGCCGAGATTTTCCCATTGATTACGGGCAATGAGTTTATTGCGGCATCAGCTTTCCGTGGCGAGCGAGGAGGATGGGTATATGTTGTGGCCAATGGCTCGGAGCAAAATTTTCAGGCGACTATAAACAACGACGCAATACAAAAAGGCAAGTTCAGTCGTTATGCCTACACCAAAGAGAATCTGCCTGCGAACGATAACCTTATCGAGTGCGACGAGCAAGCGAGGGCTCGCAAAGGCTTTTTACCGATTAATGTAGCAGCGCAGAGTATTGCCGTTTATGTAGAAGAATAGATTTGATTATGCCAGATATTACAATATATACAGATGGTGCGGCACAAGGCAACCCAGGGCGAGGCGGCTATGGTGTTGTTTTGCTGTCGGGCCCACACCGCAAGGAACTCTCGGCGGGTTTTCGCCTTACGACCAACAATCGTATGGAGTTGATGGGCGTATGCGTGGCGCTGGAGGCTTTGAAGTTCGAGGGTAGCAATGTAACGCTATACTCCGACTCGAAATATGTCGTCGATGCGGTAAACCAACGCTGGGTATTCGGCTGGGTGCGAAAAGGATTTTCGGGCAAGAAGAATCCCGACCTCTGGATGCGATTCTTGAGGGTATATCGCCGCCACAATGTGCGCTTCGTGTGGGTTAAGGGCCACGCCTCAACCGTCGAGAACAACCGTTGCGACGAGTTGGCTGTAGCGGCTGCAAACAGCGGCACGTTGAATGAAGATACAGGATATACGGCTGATTAGATTATGGATATTGAGAGCGTAAGAGAGTATTGCCTAACTAAGAGGGCTGCAACGGAGGAGTTTCCCTTTGACGACACGACACTCGTATTTAAGGTGGCGGGAAAGATGTTTGCCTGTATGCCGTTGGAAAGGTCCGATATGCTGATACTCAAATGTGATGCCGACTACGCTTTGGACCTTCGCGAACAATACTCAGCGATAGAGCCTGCGTGGCATTTTAACAAGAAGTATTGGAATCAGCACCGTATATCGGAACTTGACGATGAGTTACTCATAAACCTTATAGACCACTCTTACGATGAGGTCTTGAAGAAATTGCCCCGCAAGGTAAGGGAGGATATTTTGAATTTTGAATAACAAACTATGCGACTTACATTTCTCGGAACAGGTACTTCGCAAGGTGTCCCCGTCATAGGATGCCGTTGCGAGGTGTGTCAATCGACTGACGTACGCGACCAACGTCTGCGCACATCGGCTATGATAGAGTGCGAAGATTGCCGTATAGTCATAGATGCAGGGCCCGACTTCCGTCAGCAGATGTTACGCACGGGTGTGAGGTCGATTGATGCTATACTGCTCACTCACGAACATAAAGACCATACGGGAGGTTTGGACGATGTGAGAGCATTCAATTTCGTGGACTATCCCACGATTCGTGTAGTCGATATATTTGCAAATGCGCAAACGGCTGTCGCCATAAAGAAGGATTATGACTATGCCTTTGCAGAGAATAAATATATAGGTGCGCCCGAAATGCGCCTGCACGAGATAGATACGACAAAGCCCTTCACGGTCAAGGGGCACAAGATAATACCCATCAACGGCCGCCATTCGGAGCGCTTCTTTGTAACGGGTTATCGCATAGGGCCATTGGCTTATATGACCGACTTCAAGGAGTTGCTCGATGGCGAAGAAGAAAAATTGCAGGGCATTGACACGCTTGTTGTCAATGCATTGCGATTCAAGTCGCACCACTCGCACTTCAACGTCGAGGAGGCTGTGGCGCTAATAAATCGCATAAGGCCGCGCGTAGCCTACCTCACGCACCTGTCGCACGACATCGGTCTGCACGCAGAGGCCGAAAGCAAACTCCCCGAAGGAGTATATTTGGGTTACGACACCCTTTCAATTGAGATTGAGGAGTAGGCTTCGGAGTATAGGTATTTTGGAAAGAATTAAAACACAATAATATTATGGCAAACAAACTTAACGACAAGGTAGTAGTAATCACAGGAGCATCATCGGGAATAGGCGAGGCTATGGCGCGTGTATATGCCGATATGGGCGCAAAGGTTGTATTGGGAGCACGTCAGGGCGACAAACTCGATGCGCTATGCAAAGATATTACCTCACGTGGCGGAAAGGCGGCGTGGGAGGTAACCGATGTGACAAAAGCAGAGGATTGTGAGCGATTGATAAATACGGCTGTCGAGACATTCGGTGGCATAGATGTTTTGATTTGCAACGCAGGTATTTCTATGCGCGCGTTGTTCGACGACCTAGACCTAAACGTATTGCACCGCTTAATGGATGTAAACTTCTGGGGTACGGTTTACTGCACAAAGTTTGCCCTACCCTATCTGCAAAAATCCAAGGGCTCACTTGTGGGTATATCATCCGTAGCGGGTATTCACGGTTTGCCAGGCCGCACAGGATACTCGGCATCGAAGTTTGCAATGACGGGATTCCTGGAGACAATACGCATCGAGAACCTCAAGAAAGGTCTGCACGTTATGGTTGCTTGCCCTGGCTTTACAGCCTCCAACGTACGTTTCTCGGCACTCACAGCCGACGGTTCACAGCAAGGCTCTACACCTCGCGAGGAGGGCAAGATGATGACTGCCGAAGAGGTAGCGCACATAGTTGCACGTGGCATTGCTCACCGCAAACGCTTGTGCTTGATGGAGGCCGAAGGTCGAGCAACTCATTTCGTCAAGAAGTTTGCGCCAGGCTTGGTGGATAAGTTATTCTATTGGGTAATGTCGAAGGAGCCAAACTCGCCATTCAAATAGAGATTTTTCATAGAAATATATAAATTAATATTGCAAATGTATCACTCCATCAAGATGGCAGGCGGGAATTGGAGGCTCTCGCCTTAATAGCATTTCAGCATTGTGATTGATACTAATTAGATACCTGCTTCAAATAACCACATAAAAGCAGTACAAAATTTTATTATTACCAAACTATTTTTTACCTTTGTAATCAGAATTGTGGAATACACAATGTATTATGATGGCATTTAGGCTATTGGGTTGCAACGAAAACGACCAATTTTAAGAGCATACACACCAATAGGCACAATGAATGCCCTCGCTTTATAGCGTGGGTTGTGCTTATGTGTTTGCAGGTGCTTGGTCGTACCTCGTTGCTGTAGGTCCAATCCACGTTTCTCTTTTGAGTTAAACAGCCTCCATCTACGAAATAAATACCACAATTTAATTTTATGTTTAACATAAATCGGAGCACTATGAGCGAAAATTATGTAAAGTATGAGATTGCATAGTTTTCAACCAAGATAGTGAGTACCGCTATGCACATAAACTAAAATAGGAAAAGTCTGGAAATAAAAAGAATTTGCTTATATAAAATTCAATATCAAATTTATACACACTTAACAAACTGATTATGAAGAAAAGATTAGAATCACTTGACGTACTGCGTGGTGCCGACCTCTTTTTTCTGGTTGCACTTGGCCCTATAGTCGGGGCACTAAATTCGGCTACCAAAAGCGAATGGCTCGGAAAACAGATGTGGATTTTCAGCCACGTCGAATGGGAGGGCTTTGTGCCTTGGGATATGATTATGCCTCTTTTTATGTTTATGGCAGGCGCTACTATTCCCTTTGCATTGGCACACTACCGCTCGAAAGAGAACACTGCGACTACCGCAAGCAAGAGTAAAGCATTGTGGCGCATAGCCAAACGTGTCGTCGTACTATGGATATTGGGTATGATGTGTCAAGGCAATCTCTTGGCGCTTGACCCCAATCGCATATATCTATACACCAACACCTTGCAGGCCATTGCCGTAGCATACGCCATCGCAGCATTGATGTTTTTATTTACCCGTCTGCGCACACAGATTATAGCGGCAGTACTGCTCCTGTTGGGTTATTGGGCTACTATGGAGTGGGTAGAAGTTGTGATTGGCAATGTATCGTTTGAAAAATTCGGCGGCGGTGATTACTCACCCGAGCATAATCTTGCCGAATGGGTTGACCGCGAAGTGTTGGGCCGTTTCCGTGACCACGCCGTAGTCGAGGATGGAAAGGTTGTTTGGAAACCTTGGTATCATTACACTTGGATTTTGAGCAGCCTCACGTTTGGCGTAACGGGACTATGCGGTATGTTTGCAGGCCGTATAGCCAAAAGCACGATGGATGAGAAGAAGAAACTCTATTGGTTCTTTGGGGCTGGTATAGCAATGGTTATCGTAGCGAAAATATGGGGTATCTGGATGCCTATTATTAAGACTATCTGGACAAGTTCGATGGCTCTGTTTGCTGCCGGCATCAGTTTTATACTGCTCGGCATATTTTACTACTTCATCGATTACAAGGGCTACCGCAAGGGTTTGACTTGGCTGAAAGTCTATGGTATGAACTCCATAGTAGCATATACTCTAACGCAGATTGTCAATTTCCGAAGTATCCCACAATCGCTATTCTTCGGCCTAAAGCAATATATAGGGGAATATTACAATCTACTAATTACCTTCTCGCAGATAGGTATAATCTTCTTGATTCTATTGATAATGTATCGCAAAAAGATTTTCTTGAAAGCGTAAAGAGTAGAAATATTACATAATGGGCTGTTTAACCGTAAAAGTTAAACAGCCCATTCCATATAAAAAGGCTCTTTAATCCACCTTGCGCAGAACTATAGCCGTGCGCGACGTGTTGTAAATCTTAAGGCGTGGATATACGTTGCCCTCCTCATCCTCGACGTTGAACGAGAAGTGTTCCTCACCCACTTTTTGACGCTTCAATCCGCCGAAACGCTCCTCATCGGTAGAGAGCACTACCTCATATTTACCAGCCTCGTGCAACGGCAACTCATAATCGGGGATTGAGGCCGTAGGATGCCAATTAAATACAAATATCAGGTCACGATGCGAATAGACCATAGTCTTATTCTGCTCATCCATCAATAGGTTGTAGGGATAGCCATCGGCCAAAATATCATACTCCTTAACCAACGACACCATCGCCTCATCGAAATCGGCCAAGAACGAATAGCGCAACTCCTCGTTATCGCGCAGCGACCACTGACGACGCGCGTGTGAATAGGACCAGCCGTTACCCTCACGCGGGAAATCAATCCATTCGGGATGACCAAACTCGTTACCCATAAAATTGAGATATGCCTCTCCGCCCGTCGTAATAGTCAATAGGCGTATCATCTTATGCAGAGCCATACCTCTATCGACCACCATACTCTCCGTCTTGCGGTCCATAGAATCGTACATCAACTTATCCAGCAATCTAAACGCTATGGTCTTATCACCCACCAGCGCCTGGTCGTGCGACTCGGCATAGGCCACAGTCTTCACCTCGGGCAGGCGGTTAGTCATAACGCTCCACATCTCCCATATATTCCAATCCTCGTCGGCGGTATCTTTCAACATCTTAATCCAAAAGTCGGGAATAGCCATACCCAAACGGTAGTCAAAGCCAATACCTCCGTCCTCAATCTTCGAGCAGATGCCAGGCATACCACTCACATCCTCGGCAATGGTTACAGCCGCCGGTTTGTAGTCGTGAACAAGGCGGTTGGCCAACGTAAGATAAGTTATAGCATCGAGGTCCACACCCTCGTCAAAGAATTTCTCTCGAGAATCGAAATCGATGTATCCACGATGATAATAGAGCATCGAAGTCACGCCATCGAAGCGGAAACCGTCGAAACGATACTCATCCATCCAATACTTTACGTTCGACAACAAGAAATGCTCGACACCACCCTTGCCATAGTCGAAAATCATAGAATCCCAATATTGCTGATAACCCGCATCACCCGCTTTAGAGTAGTGGTGGTCAGAGCCGTCAAGGTCACGAAGACCTTCATTCCAATTCTTCACATAGTGGGCGTGTACCAAATCCATAATAACGGCAATACCCATCTCGTGCGCCGTATCAATCAAACGCTTCAACTCCTCGGGCGTTCCGCAACGTGACGATGGAGCATAGAAGTTGGCAACGTGATAACCAAACGAGCCGTAATAGGGATGCTCGGCTATGGCCATCAGCTGTACAGCATTGTATCCCGCTTGCTTGATACGAGGCAACACCTCATCGGTAAACTCGTTATATGTACCTACGCCCTCTTTCTCCTGCGACATACCGACATGAGCCTCATAGATAAGCAACGAGCCTACATCGGCGGCATTGAAATCGTTGCACTGCCACTCATAACCCTTATCGGGATTCCAAAATTGCGCCGTATAGTTTTTCGACTCCTCATCCTGCACCACTCGCGTAGCATAGGCTGGGATGCGGTCGTGCCAACCGTTGGCGCCGTGAACGTGCAACTTATACAGCGAGCCGTGCGAGAGCAGATGCCCATACATTGCATCGGGCAGGAAGATACTCCACACACCATCGGCACCCTTATCCAACCTCAACTGCGTACGTTGCCACGAGTTGAAATCGCCAAAGATAAAGACATCATAGGCCTCTGGCAGCCACTCTCTGAACCACCAACCACACAATGCATCATCCCACTGCCAACCATAATAACGATAACCGTTAGCATAATCTACAATCGAGCCTGCCTGCTTCTCGATAGCCTCCTTGCGGGCCAAATAGCGGTTATGACGCTCGGCTATGGCATCGGCTACGGGATGCAACCACTCGTCGCGTTCGACCATCGGCATATAGTGTTTTGTCTTTTCCATATCGTTATTTCGTTTGGTTTATATACAAATATACGAAATATTTCGTTATATTTGTCCAAATTTTAGGAAACAATACAATATTAACCATTAAATAACTCAAAATTATGTTCAAAGGACATCCAAAGGGTTTGTATGCCCTTGCATTGGCCAACACTGGTGAGCGTTTCGGCTACTACACTATGTTGGCAGTTTTTGCGTTGTTCCTGCGTGCTAACTTCGGCTTGGATGCCGGCGTTGCAGGTGCAATCTACTCAACTTTCCTCGGCTTGGTATATTTTATGCCCCTCTTCGGTGGTATTGCAGCCGATAAGTTCGGTTTCGGTAAGATGGTAACAATCGGTATTACCATTATGTTCGTTGGTTACCTGTTGCTCTCGTTCCCGCTTGGTGGCGATACAGTAGCGATGATTGCTATGTTGGCAGCGTTGCTCTTCATCTCGGTGGGTACAGGTTTGTTCAAGGGTAACTTGCAGGTTATGGTTGGTAACCTCTACGACGACCCGAAGTATGCCGACAAGCGTGACTCTGGTTTCTCAATCTTCTATATGGCTATCAACATTGGTGCCTTGTTTGCCCCTACTGCAGCCGTAAAGATTAAGGAGTGGGCAGAGACTTCACTCGGCTATAGCGGCAACGACGCTTACCACTTCTCATTTGCAGTGGCTTGCGCATCACTTATCGCTTCAATCGCTATCTACTATATCTTCCGTTCTACATTCCGTCACGTCGAGGGTGGTGAGCGCAAGAAGGGTGATGCAGCACAGATTGAGGATAACCTCACTCCCGCCGAGACTAAGGCTCGTATGACTGCATTGTTCTTGGTATTTGCCGTTGTTATTTTCTTCTGGATGGCATTCCACCAGAACGGTTTGACTCTTACTTACTTCGCTGACGAGTTCACCGAGAAGACATCAGAGGGCTTGCAGAGTATGGCATTCAACGTTTGGAACTTGGTACTTATCATTGTTGCTGTTTATGCTGGTTTCTCTGTATTCCAGAGCGAAAGCAAAAAAGAGAAAGTGATTTCAGGTGTTATATTCTTTATCATTTCAATCTATCTTATAACAAAAGCGCTACTGATTGGAGGCGTTATTGACGCATATAAATTCTTTGATAGAATCGGTTCAATAATAGAGCCTTTGGGGGCTGATTGGGATACAATGAAGAGTATAATGAAAGCCTTTGGCGTGTATGATAGTTCTACTGTTGCCGTTAGCGCTCCTATCTTCCAGCAGTTCAACCCCTTCTATGTAGTTGCTTTGACACCCGTATCGATGGCTATCTTCGGCGCACTCGCAAAGCGCGGTAAGGAGCCTTCAGCAGCCCGTAAGATTGCTTACGGTATGTTGGTAGCAGCCGCAGGTTTTGCTGTAATGGCTGTTGGTTCAATGGGCTTGCTTTCACCCGACGCACAGGCTGCAGCAGGTGAGCAGGCTACATTCGTATCTGCAAACTGGTTGATTTCAACTTACCTCGTATTGACATTCGCCGAGTTGTTGCTCTCGCCGATGGGTATCTCATTCGTATCGAAGGTTGCTCCTCCCAAGTACAAGGGTATGATGATGGGTTGCTGGTTTGTTGCAACTGCGTTGGGTAATATGCTTGTAGCAGTAGGAGGTTTCCTTTGGGGTGGTCTTCCGCTCACAATCGTATGGTCGGTATTCATCGCACTGTGCTTGCTTTCAGCATTGTTTATGTTCGTTATGATGAAGCGTTTGGAGAACGCTACAAAATAATCTGACAGCGACTAAATAAACAATCGGCGGGTTTCGCAAATGAAAGCCGCCGATTTATTTTTTAATATACCTATATAATAGATATAAATGCAAGAAGTAAAAAATTACTTTTTCTTACGCTTGCCATTCTCTATAGAATTACCCTGGATAGCCAATATTCGCGCCTTGTTCGAGGCATTGGTATAGATTTGTATCACACGATTAAACACTCCCTCTTCTACCTTGTGCGGCTCGTATTTGATGGATATTACCCCCGACTGCCCTGGCATAACAGGCTTACGCGAATAATTCACCGTCGTACACGAACACGACTTGGTAATCTTCTTTATCACCAACGGCTCATCGCCATCGTTCACAAACCTAAATTCCTTAACCAAATCACCACCCTTGCGCTCCACATCACCAAAATTATGCGTAGCACTGTCGAAGGTCATCTTCGGGCCAACCTTCTCCTGCGCCGCAAGCGACGTGGTGAGCATAGCAAGTATAAAGCAGATAAAAACTCTCTTCATCCGACACTTTAGTTTAGTTTGAAATTATAGGTAATAGTGCCACCCTGCACAAAACTGCGACTCTCGGTAAAGCGAGCACGCTTGGCCGCCTCTATCGCCGCCGCAATCAATGCCGCATCCGACGATGTAGAGCCTTTGGGCTCATACGCCGCACTTGTAACCTTACCGTGCTGGTCGACAGCAACTCGTACAACAATCTTACCGCTCACATTACCTGGATAAGACGGCACGGGCAGATTACCCACCAAGCCTCGACCTCGGAGGCCCTCATCCAATTGGTCATTACCAACGGGATTCAAACCGCCACCGTCTCCGCTTGCCAGATTCTCATCACCCTCACGAGCAAAGGGATTACCCAAATCTTCGGGCTCATCAACGCCACCCTTATTACTCTGGAACATTGCGCGACGATTCACCGTCTGAGTCTTCTCATCGGTACCCGTCACCTGCTGGGTATTCTCACGCGTTGTCGATAGATTCTGATGACGCGGGGCCTGCTTCGTCACAACAGGACGTGGTGCAGGACGCTCCTCCTCAATCTCGATAATCATCATCTCGGGTGTTTCAACCACCTTGATGGGGATATAGGTCAAGAGCATCAACGCAGCCATCACAATGATGTATGCCGCAGCAGCCACACCACCATACAATTTAGGCCTATCGTCGTTTTCGTCGTAATAGTTCATAATTTAATTGTTTGGATTACTGAAATCCTACAACATCAAGTCATAGGCTTGTCGCAAAGCCACGACAACCTTACATTAAGGTTGTGTGGCCGCGATAAGTTTATAGCCGTTATCCTTCGCTATATTCATCACCTGCACAATCTCATCCCACTCGACAGTTTTGTCGGCGTGAAGCGAGATTGTAGGCTCCTCCTGTCCCGCAAGACGACTCTTCAACGCACGAGCGATACCCTCGCGCGAGCCCACATTATCCAACTCTACATAATAGGTGTAGCGGCCTGCACCGTTATCCTTAATCGACACGGTAGTGATAGCCTTATCCTTGAGTTGGTTGGCGCTTTTGGGCAACATCAACTTGATGGCGTTGGGATTGATTAGCGTTGTGGCGATAATCATAAAAATCAACAACAGGAACATCAAGTCGGTCATTGACGATGCCGAGAACGAGGCATCGACTTTAGAACCTCTCTTAATTGCCATAACTTATTATTTTACGGGTTGATTCAAAATATCCATAAATGCGATTGAGTTAGCCTCCATCTGGAACACCAACTTCTCGATACGAGCAACAAGATAGTTGTAGCCGAAGTATGCGGGGATACCAACAACAAGACCTGCAACTGTCGTAACCATCGCAACGTACATACCGCCCGACAAAAGCGACATATCAACAGTACCACCTGCGGCAGCCATATCCATAAAGGTCTGCACCATACCAATAACAGTACCCAAGAAACCAATCATCGGCGCACCACCGGCGATAGTTGCCAAGAAAGGAAGACCATTCTCCAACTTCGACACCTCGAGGTTAGCAACATTCTCGATAGCAGTCTGAATATCGCTCATAGGGCGACCAACACGCTCGATACCCTTCTCAATCATACGGGCAATCGGAGTATTTGTCTTACGGCACAAATCGATGGCGGCACGAATCTTGCCATCAGAGATGTAGTCGCGGATACGATTCATAAAGTTCATATCCAAACCCGAAGCCTTGCGGATAGCCATATAGCGCTCCACGAAGATAAATACGGTAACACCGCCCAAAATTACCAGCGGCCACATAAGCCAACCACCCTTAAGGAACAACTCCCAAAGACCCATACGAGTTACCTCATCGACAACCTCTGTTGCCTGACCTGCTACTGCTGCCGTCTCGGCAGCCTGAAGAAATTCAATCATAATTTTTTCTTTTAATTTATTTAAGTTTTTATTCTATTGTTTTTTTGTTTCTATATCCATCTATTAATCACACGCCTTTATCATCTAACGTACGGAGCGTAATAAAAATTACATCGTAGCGCGCCAAAACCGCCACTTCACTATTCGCCAATCTCCTCAAAACGATTTACCACAGCATTCTCACCGCTCCGTAGCAGGCTATCGGCCTGTCGCAAGCGCTTCTCTTCGGCCTCTCGCTCCAGACGCTGACGTTCCTCACGTTTACGACGGCTCATAAATCGCTCCTTAATACGACGTTTCAAGTCGGCCCAATTATCAAAATCCTCTTTATAGTAAATACCTACTCCTGTCTCCTGCAAACCCTGGTTCTCGTCAAAGCGGTCAATGGTCTGCGTAAAGCCTTTAAGTTTGAGGTTACCATTTTGGTCAATCAACCACGTTATATAGGCCTCACCCATAAAGTTCGAGAGATTGCTACTTGCCGCCATACGATTATCGACCAGATAGTTACCCTCCAACTCCACAAGCAATCTATCATTAACCAGACTCTTTGAGAAGCCGAAATCTATCTCATCACTCGTCAATTCCGAGCGCGGGCGGTAACGCAAGATGATATTATAATCGTCACTCGACAACCAATTGCTCAACTGATTCGACAACAACTCAAAACCTGTAGTCGCAGAGGCCGATGCTCCTATACTTGCTGAAGTCGAGGAGTCGGAATAGAACGAGCCACTAACCAACAGATACATAAACTGCGTGGCTATCGACTGCTGGTTGTTCAGCAGGTTGGCTACAGCATTTTGTATATCGGAATCGGCATTAGGCACTTTGATATCGAATGTTACCGTCGGCGCAGTCAATCGCTCAGTCAAGTTGATTATGCACTCAACCGGAACAGCGCGTGTAATATTCTCCAACGTCGTAGACGACAACAGCGGTTGTAACGATGCCTTGAGTTTATACACAGCGTCGATATTCAATCTTGCATCCAGCGGGTCACCCGTCCACTGTATAGTCGAGCCACTCTCAATAAGGAACTTCTTATTAATGATATTTTGCAGCGTAAATAGGTAACTACCATCGGTTATGGTATAGTCACCATACATCTCAAATATGTTGGCATTAGGCACAATGCGCATATTGAGTTCGCCATTACCTCGCGCCTTGATAATATCACCTACCGTCGGGTCGATAACCAACTGCACCTCGGTATTGGGCTTGGCTGTCAACTCCACATTAATATTCAGCGACCCGGCACTTGCCGATGCTCGCTGGCGATTACGCCGTTCGAAAGCCATCTTGCGGCGCGACAGATAGTTTGTCGTATCTGACACCTCTCGCTCACCCTCCTGCCCGAACACTACAAAATCGGCATTGGCGGCATCCGACTTGCTCGACAATGGCATAAAGAATTGCGAATCGCCCTCCGTTGAGCCTACGATATCGAGAGTCGTACCACGCTTATCTCCCTGAATAGTCGCAACACCCGAGCCATAAACCTTACCATAGAAGAGGTCGTTATCGCTTATATCGGTATCAAGGACTATCATATTACGCGGCACTACACGCATCGAGTAGGCGATATTCGAAAGATGCTCAAGGCTCAAATCCATATTAAACATACCACTATTACGCTCCTTGTCGTACACTCGCACATTGTTGGCGATAAAATGATTATCCTTCACCTGCAATGTTGCGCGCGGAACAGAATAGCGAGCCTGGGTAAAATCGACCGTAGTAGCCAAATCTGCAACATTAATCGTACCGTTGAGTTTAGCCTGACGGCGTTGTCCCATAATCTCCAACTTTGCCGAGGCCTCACCTTCGGTAGCCGATACGACACTCTTCAGCAATGGGTCGAGTGACGCCATTGGCATCTTCTCAAATGTACCTTCGGCATAATAGCGCACCGATGTAGGGTCATAATATCCCGTCACTATATTATCGCCCGTGCGATTATTCTTAACCCTCACTCTTACTCGCTGCTGACTAACATCCCACGCCGACAACAGACACAAGGGTGCTACCGCAAACTCATTGACATACATACTATCGATGTCAATATCGGACATCAACTCGCCGCCCTTCAAAGCAGACTTCATCGATGCCACACCGCTGCCTCGACCCGTCACCGTATAGTTCATACGTTTGGCAAATCCCATAAACGGAGCGAGGTCGAACTCCTGCATAACGAGGGTCAAAGAGTCCTCACGACTGCGCGATGCCACGCCATCCAAGTGCAGAGATTGACGGCCACTGCTAATTCTGAAATCATTAACCACAATGCGTGTGGTATCCAACATCACGGGGCCAGACGATATACGCCACTCGCGCTGGCGGTTGTGCAGGGTCGAAGGTTGGATGTAGAGCGCAACACGACGTTGCGACGTAACAGAGTCCTGCACAAGATTGGCCCTTATGCCTACCACTCCCGACGACAAGGTCTCGGCGTTGCTGAATCCCGCCGACATAACCACTCTATCATTCTTCGCACCACCCATCACCGAGAGTTGCGGCAAGTGGAATGCTCCAGCATACAAATCCTCCGATTGCAGATACATTGCCAACGAATCGCCCTGATTGGTCAAATTAACATTTATATTCGTTGCCAACATATTTCTGCGCTCCACATATTGCGACTCTGCACGCAATGAGAGCAGATTGGACACGGGATTCATCATAAAATTGATGCTCGTACCCTCGGCCATTCGCAAACCTGTCGATATGGCATCCAGCAATGGGTCAATCTTCTTTACCTTGACCGATAGTGCAGAATATCCACCCTCGTCGCTGCTTACATATTGGTCAGCATCAGTCAATCCTGGCAGATACTTACGCATTGCGACATTCAGATAACGCGCCACATCGGAATAACTCGTAGGGCCTGTAAACGTAGCATCGGCAAAATCCGACGTAAGATTCAACGAGCGTTGTCCCTCTCCGCTACGAGCCACCAGACGCACGGCGCCCGTACTCAATGTGTCGGCATTATAATAGTAACGACCGCCGTCAATACTGAGCGAGCCATTCATATCATCAAATGTTCTACCCACCGCGTACAACTCGGCATCAAATTCCACCGTCGAAATCGAATCTCGGCGATTGATATTCATAGCCGCCAAATCGGCCTCGCGAACATTAACTCTAAAGTCGTAAACGGGTTGTGCATTATTGAAATCGGCTATACCATTCAGCGACATCTTCATCGGCGAGGTTTCGCTATCAACCTCAACTAACACACTCTTGCGATTAAGGTTTCCCGACACTTCGATATTCTCATACTGCGCCCCATAGAACTCCATAGCACCCACTTGCGCCGCAAAATCACCCGACACACCCTGCTTGGAGGTCGCACCATCAAACGACACATAAGCCGTCGTAGAGCCCAAAATATCGTTATGCAACAACTCGCCCAAATTAACGTATCGCAAATCGGCCACCGCCTTAAGGCTCGATGCCGCCGCCTCACCCTTTTCGCGCTTAAGCGGTGCACGCTCGGCCGTGAGTTCCACATTACCTATGTCGGTTGTTAGCAACATATCGGCATTGCAGGCCGCAAAACCTCCATTAAATCTACCCGACGCGATAATCCGTCCTGCCGCATTAGCCATCGAGAGTACTCTGTCGGGCAACACTCGCCCCGTAATCCCCTTAAAGAGCATAGACAAATCCATCTCATCGCTATCCAAGCGTGTCAAATCGAGCGTCATTGTCGATTTTTTTACCTCGGGTAAGCCACGCAAATGCACGTTTCCGCTCAACAGGCTATTATGGCCAAACTCCAATTCGTGAACATCGACCTTCAAGTCATCCACCGTACCATCAACCGAGATATTTGCACCATAGAGTATCAGATTCCAAGGCAACATCTTCGGAGCAAAGTGTGCCACATCGTCCGACGACACGCTACTGTCGTACACCTCTCCCGAGATATTTACATTATGGATAAAATCTTTGTACGAAGCCCAACTATCGCCTTTGAGCACCAACGAGCGCAGACGAATATCCGACTTCTCGGCCATAATCTCGAAATCGCGCAAATCGACCATACCCTTATCGACCAAGAAGAATCCCGTAAAGTTCTGCACCGTAAAACCGCTATGCTCACGAGTAGCGAAATTACGCACACGGCCCTTGACCTGGCCACGCAACAACTCAAAATCCTCGACATAGGCCGATGTATTCTCGAAATGCAAGTCGCCGTAATCGATACCATACGATGGGTCACGATGCTCATCCTGCTCGATTACAAGCGTAAAGGCATCCACCTTGACATCCTTTATCTTTAGTGCAAAATCACCCTTCTTTTTCAGGCTATCACGCTTTGCAAAGGTGTTTACCACCTCCTTGATATTCATCACACCATTAGGGGTCTCGCGCAGATACAATTTAGTTCCATCGACAGAGCCGTTACGCAGGGTTATACCCTTCTCGCCCTCGAAACTCGAAAGATAGACCTTCAGTTTTTTCACATAAAGAAGCGTGTCCTGCTGAAAATCCTCGACATAAAAACCCTCAACACGCAAACTACCCAACACACCCAAACGAATGCGGTCAATCGACACAGTAGTACCCAATTTATTCGATATTACGGATGTTGCGCGGTCCACTATAAAGTTCTGCACCGAGGGTAAATCGACGACCAAAGTGAGCACAATAGGAGAAAATATCAGAAACAAAAGCGTGACTGATAGTGCCTTTAATAATATTTTCGTAACTTTGCGCATCTCAACTACGGTCATAAAACTTACAAAAGTAACCATTTTTCTATTAAAAATAGAAAAAAATGCCAAAAATATGGACATTACTATACTTGGAATAGAATCTTCGTGTGACGACACATCGGCTGCCGTCATCCGTAACACCACACTTTTGTCGAATGTTATAGCATCGCAGGCTGTACACGTCAAGTATGGAGGCGTAATCCCCGAATTGGCCTCACGCGCTCACCAACAGAACATTATACCTGTTGTCGATACTGCATTGAAGGAGGCAGGAGTTACCCCCGACAAGATTGATGCCATAGCATTTACTCGTGGACCAGGTCTTTTGGGCTCGCTTTTGGTAGGAACATCATTCGCCAAAGGTTTGTCAATTGCACACAACATTCCGATGGTCGAGGTAAACCATTTGCAGGGACACATCCTCTCGCACTTCATCGACCTACCCGACAGCGAAGTACCCCATCCATCGTTCCCGTTCCTATGTTTGTTGGTCAGCGGTGGACACACGCAGATTGTGAAGGTATCATCGCCACTCGAGATGGAGATTATCGGCACCACGATTGATGATGCCGCAGGTGAGGCGTTCGACAAGTGCGCCAAAGTTATGGGGTTACCCTACCCCGGAGGCCCCGTTATTGACCGCTTGGCCAAAGAGGGTAACGACAAGGCATTTGACTTTGCAAAACCTCACGTCAAGGGTGAGTTCGACTACTCATTCTCGGGTCTTAAAACTTCGTTCCTCTACACACTGCGTGACGCCGTCGCCACGGATAGCGACTTTGTCGAGAAGAACAAAGCCGACCTCTGTGCATCGTTGCAACGCACGATTGTCGACATACTGCTCAACAAACTCATCAAGGCATCTAAAGCACTCGGCATAAAGGACATAGCCATAGCAGGAGGTGTTTCGGCCAACTCGGGTCTGCGTGATGCTGTAGCCGAGGCAGGCCGTCGTCGCGGGTGGCGCACATTCCTTCCGCCGCTAAAGTTCACAACCGACAACGCCGCAATGATTGCCATTTCAGGATATTACCGCTACAAGCAAGGTCTTATCAGCAATTTAGGCATTTCGCCCGTCGCACGTTTGGAGGAGATTTTATAACAAAATTATCCAATATTTCATACCCAAAAGAGAATGCAGACTCCGCGAGTGAGTCTGCATTTTTTATTCCCAACCTGCACTTCACATATAGAAATTTACAACATTTTATTTACCATAATGGATATTTCATTATCTTTGCGCAACATATTGCCCAACCGACTAACACACTTCGGGCAATATCTTAACTAAAAAACACAGATATGAAAGAATTGAAAATTGGAAACCTCATTGCAAAAGTACCCATCGTGCAAGGAGGTATGGGCGTTGGCGTATCACTTTCGGGATTAGCCTCTGCTGTAGCCAATGCGGGTGGCGTAGGAGTTATCTCTGCCGCTGGTCTTGGCGTTATTTATAACAACTTCTCAAAAGATTTTAACGAAGCGTGCATTCACGGCCTCAAGCAGGAATTGAAGAAGGCCCGCGAAGCGACCAAAGGCATTATAGGCGTAAACATTATGGTTGCGCTCTCAAACTTTGCCGATATGGTACGCACCTCTATCGAGGAGAAAGCCGACATCATCTTTGCTGGAGCCGGACTCCCCCTAAACCTTCCCTCGTTCCTCAAACCTGATTCGGTAACAAAACTCGTTCCCATAGTCTCATCAGCACGAGCATTGAAAGTTATCTGCCGCCGCTGGATTGGCGAGTACGGCTATACACCCGATGCCGTCGTTGTCGAAGGCCCCAAGGCGGGCGGTCATTTAGGCTATAGCCACGAGCAGATTAACGATGAGAACTACTCGCTCGAAAACATCGTTCCCGAAGTAGTTGCAGCAGCACGCGAGATAGGCGAGCAACAGGGAAAACACATCCCCGTCATTGCAGGTGGAGGCATCTACACAGGCGAGGATATCTACAACATCACATCACTCGGAGCCGACGGCGTACAGATGGGTACACGCTTTGTCGCTACCGAGGAGTGCGACGCATCGGAGGCTTTCAAGCAGAGTTACATTGATGCCTGCAAAGAGGACATCGAGATTATACAGAGCCCCGTAGGAATGCCTGGACGAGCCGTCCACAACACCTTCTTGCAGAAAGTAAAAGAGGGCTTGAAGCAACCAAAATCGTGTCCGTTCAACTGCATCAAGACGTGCAACGTTACCAACTCGCCATACTGCATTATGTTGGCTTTGTACAACGCCTATCGCGGTAAGATGGAGAACGGCTACGCATTCTGTGGTTCTAACGCTTGGCGCTGCGACAAAATTTTAAGCGTCAGAGAGTTAATTGACTCTCTCAAAGCAGAATTTAATACAAAAGCCGAGGTTGCTAACGCATAACCTCAATTCAAACCATCAAAAAAAACGGAGTGTTTCCACAAATGGAACACTCCGTTTTTCATACCCAAGACTTCGATATTAATCTATATTTTCCGAAAAAAAATCATCACACCTGCTAAATATCACACTTTTTAACTAAATTTGCGGTAATTCCATTCCACAAAAAAAAGATTTGGAAGGACATTTTAACGTAAGGTGTTATTGATATTATCTTCGTGCTGTAGGCAATGCGAGAAACTTGATTTTAGGATAAAGCAATAAGTTCCCACACCTTTTTTTTGTTACATCCGCTTTCATCCGGGAATTGTGGGAGCAAAAAAAAGGAAATAAACAGATGAAAACTTTTAGATTAATTAGCGCGATATTACTTGCCGTTTTGATGTGTGCAAATTTTGCATCTTGTAGCAAAGATGATAATGGAGCAACCACAGATGGAGGAGGTAATGACGAAGGTAGCAACCAAGAAGTAATCGTTAGCGAGAAAAAGTTGGTAAAAATGATTGGCAAGAACGAAAATAATGATGAAACTTACACTTTCAGTTACGACAGCGAGGGCCGTTTGAAAACTGCAACATACAATCAAGTTTACGAAGGCACAGCACACAATTATGATTATCAGATTATCTGGGGTGACGATGCAATAAAGGCAAAAATAAAGTATGCCGATGGAGAAGAACATAGTTACACTTATACTTTAGCAAATGGTCTTGTACAAAGATGCGATGACAACGAAACATTTTCATATAATAGTTCAAACAGACTTATTGGAGTT
>JAZOVT010000035.1:0-8574 GCA_045658845.1 Alistipes sp. | reverse complement strand
TTACCTGATTGACAAAAATAAATCTCAATATATAACAAATCAGAATGATGCTTGCAAAGACATCAATCTTTTTATGCCTACCGATATGAATATTATCTTTGACGGTGGGAACTATGTCCGCTGTGGAAATAAGGTTATAATGACTGATAAAATCTTTATGGAGAATCCGCAGTGGTCACCAAATTATCTATTAGGACATCTTAAAGACTCTTTATGTGCTGACATCATCCTTCTGCCTTGGGATATGGGAGATGAATTTGGACATTCTGACGGAATGGTTACATATATTGGAGACGATAAAGTTTTGCTAAATAATTGCTGGGAAAACAAAAGGGCCTATCACACAAGACTTCGAAAAATTTTAGACCCTCATTTTGAAGTTATAGAACTTGTATATGATTGTAAGAAAGATAAGGATTCTTGGTGTTATCTAAATTATCTGCAACTTCCTAATGCAATATTACTTCCGTGTTTGTCGGATAATGCAGAATGTGAAAATGATATAGCCGCTATTGAAACTTTCAAGAATATATTTCCTAACTTGAAAATAATACCAATCTATTCTAAACCTCTTATACAGGAAGGTGGCGCATTACATTGTGTTACTTGGGAATATATAGAATATAATAATCATAAATATTGTGAATAATCGTTTTATTATCCTATCAAGACAATAACACCGACCTCATTTTCTCTTTATATTTCTTTGTTAATAGGGCACGTCACTCCACCGAGCCGTTTACCGATATATCCCCGCACCACGACACTTTGCCAACCATTTTTAGGCGAGAATATGATTATTATCATATTATTATAATCTTAAAAAAGCACCATCTTCGATATCATTACCTAAACTAACAACATCAATGTAGATACACACAAAAAAAGTGGTGAAGATGTCTGGCAACATTTCACCACCGTGTTAGGTTAGTTAGGTTAATGAGAACAGTGGGTTGCCCCACATTGTTAATACAAAGATAGCAGAATTTTATTTATCTGCAAAATTTCAAAGCCCTTTTTACTCTTTTTTCAAAATTTATACCCACCTAATTATTAAAATATTTCAAAAACCCCGCGCATTACAAGGCCACACATTCGAGTGACAGGCTCTCTGAATTGGGCTCTGAAGCGGCCACAAGGGGTTTTACCACCGTTTTCTCGACCCGATGGCAGTGAGTTGCGCGATAGATGGCAGGCGTGCAGCCATACTCTTTTTTGAAAAGTTTTATAAAATGCGATGTATTGGGGAAAGTACACTCGTTACCGATTTCGGAGATTGACTTCGAGGTGGAGATTAGCAACAGGCGCGACTGCATCAATCGCTGATGGATGAACCATCGGTGCGGTGGCTTTAAGAAATGACGCTTAAACTCCTTCTTGAACGAGGTGAGCGAGCGGTTACACTTCGAGGCCAGCATCTCGATTGATATGTCGCTGAAGATATTGGCATAGATAATCTGCTCGAAGTTATCTTGGGCCGAATCGACATTACTCAAGACCTTATTCTTCAAGCACCCGTCGTCCTGCGAGACAATCAGATAGACCAACTCGGTCATCTTGATATTCTCGGCCGTCTCGTCGTGCATATTCTCATCCTGGAGATAGGTTGCCGTATGAGTGAAGAAACTCCGAAGGGCAACGCTTGCAGGCAGTGAGACGTGATTGAACGCACTACAATTATCACAGCGATGAGAATTGGTGATGTTAATCGAATAGTTCATATTCAGATGTAACAATATACGTTGCAGGAGCATCGGCGAATAGTAGACGACAATCTGTTCGAAAGGCCGATTATCCTCGGGAATATCCTCAACATAGTGGTTACCGACGCCCAAGTAGAAGACATCGCCACGCGAGATAGTGTAATGAGTATCCCCATAGTAGATGTGCTTTGTTCCCCGTACGACGTAACCTATGGCACAACGCGACAGATTGAGGAGATGAATTCCGCCAGAATTAGCCTCAACGTATTTAACAATTGTAGGCTGCGAATCAATTTCGTTAATAGACATTTTTCTTTATTTTGAATGGTTTATATTTGATTGCCAATTCAAAAGTAGACATAATTGCCCTGATTAACAACTATTTTCGCATAAATTACAATATTTTATTGTATTGTGATATTATTAAAACTAACTCGCCTATTTAGGTTGTCCAGATATGGCATTGCCAACCAAATCGGAATAGTGAGAAATCACCTGGTCTGGCAACTCTATTCGCTCAGGCGAGAACAGAGATAAGCGGCATAATGGTCGAGTAACCACAAAAAAAAGGCGTCCCCCAAAGGAAACGCCTAAATTATAGATTTAATGGTGAATTAGTTGTTATTGCTCTGACGCTCGATTGCAGCATAAGAAATCTTAAGTGCATTCGCACGACGCAACTCCTGCTTAACGTCGGTAATAATACCCATCTTTGTGAACTCGTCGGCCTTAATAGATGTTGTCATCTGGGCACGGTCAGCCTCGTTCAACTGCTCACGCTCGGCGGCGATAAAGTCACCGATATCCTTCGCAGTACGGAACGCATCGTTCAACTGAATCTGAGTAGCAGTACCATACTTTGCCTGCATATGAGGTACAGGCTCACCAATGTTAATATAACTTACCAAGTTCTTCTTCTCCAACTTCTGAACCTCGGTAGCCTCGGGCAAGCGATAGCGCACGAGCAACTCCTGGTCACGCATAGTTGTTGACACCATAAAGAAGAAGAGAAGCATAAAGATAACGTCAGGTAGAGACGCTGTCGAGATAGCGGGCACTTCTTTCTTGCCCTTCTTTTTCATTACTGCCATAATCCTACTTCTTTACTGCACCTTTACGAGGCTCCGCCTCAGAAATCTTCATCGGAACCGCCTTGGTTATTACATTACGCTCATCCTCTGAAAGTTCAGAGAACTTTGCTTGGAACTTCTTCATCGCTACATCGTCACGAATCTCATTGAACGCAGCAGTCAACTCGTTCTGCACGCTAATGTAGATGTCGTAGTTTGTATCACGTGTAGTCTGCAACGATATAATACCTTTACTCTCGGGGTAAACCCACTTAGAGCCGTCGGGCATCTCGATTTCCTTATCCTCCTTCTCGGGAAGATTCTCATCGTCAGCCTCGTTCAAAACGAACTCCTTAGCCTTATCCTTCAAGCCGCGAATATCCATCTGCTCATCGCCAACCATCAACTGGCCTACACCGTTAACGAATACGAGTAAGATGTTACGCTCCTTCTGCTTCTGGTCCTCAACCTTCACATCCTCGGGAGGAATAGGGGGAAGCACACGCGTAAGACCCTTATCGGTACTCATTGTAGTAGCGACGAGGAAGAATATAAGCAACATAAACGAGATATCGGCCTGTGAACTGGCATTAATATCGGGTACCTTTCTTTTATTTCCTCCTGCCATAAAAGTCTCCTTTCATTATTTGAGTGCGTCGCTTACAGCCGAGTAGATTGCTGCAACAACAGCAGCGGCCATAGCAACATAAGTTACCATAATGCTGGCATCAGTAATAACTGTGTCGAAACGGGGGAAGATGCCCTTGTTCTGGAGGTCAACAATCTCATAAGTGTGACCCTGAGCCAAAACATATGATACTACAACGATTGCAATGATTGCTACAAACGAGATGATAGTACCCTTCAAACCCTCAGGTTTCTTCAGCATATCCATACATGCACCCAACACTGCAGCCAAGATGGCTCCGATAAGTAGAGCATAACCCCAATAGAGGTTAGCACCTACCGCAGTGGCATTAGCCGTAGTAGGGTCAGAGGGAGTGGTAAAGATAGCCCACGCCACCAACGCTACAGATACAGCCATTAGTGCAACCAAAATATATCTTAATACTTTCTCCATTATAATTCTATCTTTTGTAGATTAGAGAATAAATTATTTCTTGCTGTAAGCAGTCAAGATATCAACCAATGTGATTGAAGCATCCTCCATAGTGTTCACCAAAGTATCAATCTTAGATACGATGTAGTTGTAGAACAACTGAAGAATAACCGCAGCGATAAGACCCATCAAAGTAGTCAACAAGGCCACCTTAATACCACCAGCAACTGCAGTAGGAGAAATATCACCCATAGCCTGAATCTGGTCAAATGCCTGAATCATACCTACTACGGTACCCATAAATCCCAACATCGGAGAAAGAGCGATGAACAAACCAATCCAAGAAAGACCTGACTCCATCTGACCTGTCTGAACTGAACCGTAAGAAACAACAGCCTTCTCAACAGCGTCCAAGCCCTGGTCGTAGCGGTCCAAACCCTGATAGTAGATTGAAGCAACGGGGCCCTTTGTGTTACGGCAGAGGTCCTTGGCAGCCTCTACACCCTGACCATTCAAAGTCTCAGAGAACTTCTCGATGAACTTCTTGGTGTTGATGTTTGAGAATGAGAGGTACAACATACGCTCGATAGCGATAGCCAAACCGATAATCAAACATACCAATACGGGCAACATCCAGCCCCAACCTCCCTCGAGGAACTTCTGCATCAATACCTGGTGCATTGTCTCGCCTGCCAAATCAGTCTCGGCTGCAGCAGCCTCCTGTGCGAAAGCGTTTACAGTGCCAAGTGCGGCAACTGCCAAAAACATAAAGAATTTTTTCATAGTGTTTTTAATAATTTAATTAGTGTTTTGTTACTTGTATTTTTTTAGTTTTATGTTGTAATTTTTCTTCAAAAAAAATATTTTCCACCAAAAAGCACATCGAATAAGCCCTAACTTTAGGCCCCTCGATAGCAAATTAGGCACTCTGCCGACACATTGGTCAAAACAGCGTTCCCTTTCCAAAATCATCCCATAACACGCTATACATCAATCGCTTACACCAAAACCCACCACGCAGGCGCGCCTGCATTTGCGATTTTTGCATACTTTACGGACCGAAATATAGACATTTTTTTTTAATTACGCAAGCCCGCTACAATGTAAATTCTCCGCGAAGAGGTTTTCTTAAAAGGGCCAAACTCTCTTCCAAAGGTAGATTTTTGCCCAAAACATACATCAATTTGGTGATGGCCGCCTCGGTAGTCATATCGTATGCCGACAGCACACCCGCCGCCAAAAGGCGCTGGCCCGTTTCGTAGAGTTGCATCTCGACAGTGCCATTATCGCACTGCGTGACATTAAGCACAATAACCCCACGCTCGACAGTCTCACGCATCAGGCGCAAGAACCATTCATCCGTCGGAGCATTACCCGCGCCATAGGTCTCGAGCACCACGCCTCGCAACCCCTCAACCGAGAGGATGGCGCGCAGAGTGTATTCGCCAATACCTGGGAACAACTTTATTATGGCCACACCCTCGCTCAACATCGTAGCAATTCTCAACGGCTGGGCCTCGGGCTCAACCTGACGTATGGCGGCCGCATTGTAGGCTATCTTCACACCCACCTCGGCAAGCGGAGGATAGTTTGCCGAACGAAAAGCGTCCAACTCCTCGGCACTGCTCTTATGGGTACGATTACCTCGGCACAAACGGCTATGGAACAACAACGACACCTCGGGAACAATGGGTTTTCCATCGCGCTTCGCACCTGCAATCTCTATTGCCGTAATAAGGTTTTCGCGGCCATCGGTACGCAACACACCTATGGGTATCTGACTACCCGTAAATACCACAGGCTTAGCCAGATTCTCGAGCATAAAACTCAAGGCCGAAGCGGTGTAGGACATCGTATCGGTTCCGTGCAGAATCACGAAACCATCATAGCGCTCATAATTATCCCTTATCACCTCGGCAATGGCGCACCAATCTGCCGGACGCACATTCGAGGAGTCAATCAGCGTAGGCATCGTGTGCACATCGATATCGACCTTCAGGCGACGCACGGCAGGGAACTCGTCGTAGATGCCACTAAAGTCGAACGGCACAAGCGCACCCGTCGTCTCGTCTCGTTTCATTCCGATAGTTCCGCCCGTATATATTATAAGTATCGTCGAGCGGTCGCCTCCTGCATTATGTAGAGTCTGTATCATATATTATTAATTATTACCTTTATATAACTATTTATGTTGTCACCTTATATATATAAAAGCCTATGCCCTTGGGCCGAAGAACATACGCTCGGCATTGGCCGTTGTGATGCGAGCCACCTCGTCAACCGTCAAGCCCTTAATCTCGGCAATCTTCTCGCACACATAACGCACATAGGCCGACTCATTGCGCCGTCCGCGATAGGGTACGGGCGTGAGATAGGGGCAATCGGTCTCCAAAACAATATCTTCGAGGGCCATATGCTCGACAGCCGCAGCCACGCTACTCTTCTTGAAGGTCACAACGCCACCTATACCGAACACAAAATCGCCACACGCACGCAGACGCTCATAGGTTGCAGCATCCTCTGAAAAGGCGTGCAGAACACCACGCAGACGACCTCCCGACTCCTTTGCGCGAGCCGTTTCGGCCTCCAAGATGTCGCACATATCATCCCACGCCGAGCGGGTATGAATCACAACGGGCAAATCGAGCCTTACAGCCAAACGGCACTGCTCGACAAAGGCCTCACGCTGCTCCGCCTTGAAATCCTCGCTCCAATAGTAGTCCAATCCTATCTCGCCAACGGCACAAAACTCTACTCCCGCAGGCGGCGTAGCAAAATAGCTCTCCACGCGGTGCAACTCCTCACGCCAACGGGGATTGTCGTTCACCGACGTAGGGTGCAGGCCCATCATCGCATAGCAATAACCCGTCTCGGCCCGTGCAAGGTCGAACATACGCTCGTCGCTCTCGGCATCGATGGCTGGCAACAACAACTTACCGACACCCGCGGCCCGTGCTCGCGCAAGTGCCTCCTCTCGGTCGCCGTCAAACTCCTCGGCATATATATGTGAATGAGTATCAATTAATTCCATTTTTTCATTGAGATTAGGATTATAAACCCTTTAACAATTACAAAATCCTGTAAACATCTTCTCTATTCGGCGAATACTATATCGACTTTTCGTATCGCTTGCCGGGCAACGGCCTGATGGCCCCCGACAACTCCAGATTCATCAACATAAGCGTCAGCGCACCCGCCGCCATACCACTCCGCGCGGCCAAATCATCAATGCCAATAGGCTCCGAATCGAACAAATCCATAAAGGCCTGCTCCTCATCGGTCAGAGCAACAGCCACACGTTTCTCGGTCGGTTCGCTTTCAAGCCCCAACTCCCACATAAGTTCGCGGGCTATATCTTCGCCCGATAGCACCAACTGCGCCTTGCGGTTGCGTATCAGCATATTACACCCACGCGAATTACTGTCGCTCGCACGGCCTGGCACGGCCATCACCTGACGGTTATACCCATCGGCAAAGGCCGCTGTCGATAACGAGCCACCCGACTCAGCCGACTCCACAACCACCACGCCCGCACACAAGGCGGCAATGATGCGGTTGCGAGGGATGAAATGGCGACCATTCTGCTTCGATTGGGAGTTGAGTTCCGTCACCAACGCTCCTCCACGTGCCACCATCTCGGCCGCCAGACGCTCATTAGCCACAGGCGTAACCGAAGGCAGAGTGTTAGCCAAAACACCTACGGTCGTAGCACCCGCCATAAGCGCTGCACGATGGCTCGCACCATCAACACCATAGGCCAAACCGCTGACTATCGAGACATCGGGAACAGCAGCCTTGAGCGATGAGACCAACTCCTCGCACATACGCTGACCATAGGCCGACATCTTGCGCGTGCCGACAAACGCCACCGAGGGACGGCTCAACGCCTCGACATTGCCACACACATACAGAACAACGGGATAGTCCTCTATCTCGCGCAACAGACGCGGATAGGCCGCATTGGTCGAACACAGGGGCGTTATGCCATTGCGCGAGCAATAGGCCAACTCACGCTCCGCCTCGCTGAAGCCTTTGCGCTGAACGATACTTCGCGCTATATCACGCCGCAGGTCGGCTCGCTCGATGAGTTCCTCCTCCGTAGCCGCATAGACAGCCTCTGCCGAGCCGAGACACTCAACAAGATGAACGGCTCCGCGCGTACCCAGGTTTGGCACAAAACTCAACGCGATACTCTCCAGCAGCATTTTTCTTAATTATTTCTAAACTATACGCTTTTGCAGGGTTTTTGTTGTGCAAAAAGGCATTTTCGTGCGCAACAAACGATGTAAAGTTAGTAATTTTTACGAAAATGCAGGAATCTTGGCCCGAAGTTTTGGCAAATTAATATTTTTTTGTACATTTGCACTCCGAATGAGGTACTAAACTCAATATGATGGTCCGATGGATGAGTGGCTTAGTCACCGGTCTGCAAAACCGTCTACAGCGGTTCGAATCCGCTTCGGACCTCACCAAAACAGCGTTAGAGATTACTCTAACGCTGTTTTTCTTTTAATTTGTACGGTATTTGTACGGCATATATCTATTGACAACTATCTCTTGTGTAAATTACAACCGATTTATAACCGTTAATATTCCTCTCTTTTGTACAAAAACTTATTCCCAACGCAACTACATTATATCCATCAAACATATATTTTTGAGGATATTTGTTATCTATAATTTGCTGCAAGGCCATATAACTCTCGTCTTTTCGGTCCGCTTTCTTAATCTCTACAATATA